>NZ_QUIU01000015.1:12323-86495 GCF_003480225.1 Clostridium sp. AM34-9AC | reverse complement strand
TTCGTGGATTTTGCCAATGTATTTAACTAACTTTCCATTTACTCTACAGAAACAGTATAGTAATAAATAGGTTGTCCGCCATACTGCAGTTCAATATCGCATGCAGGATAAGCCTCTTCCAGATCTGCACGCAGTGCTTCAGCAGCATCTTCTGCCACATCACAGCCATAGTATACGCTGATCAGTTCGGAATCCTCATCTACCAGCTCGGCGATCATATCACGGGTCACCTTTACCATATCGGTGCCAACGGCTACAATACCCTGATCACCGATACCCATGAAGTCATCCTTCTTGATCTCCTTGTCATCGATCACGGTATCACGTACCGCATAGGTAACCTGGCCGGTCTTGACATTCTTGATCTCACGAAGCATGGTCTCTTCATTCTCTTCCACAGACAGCTCAGGAACAAAGTTGATCACAGCAGTGATACCCTGAGGAATCGTCTTGGTGGGAATGACTAAAAGCTCCTTGTCAGTCATCAGTTCCGCTGCCTGATTGGCTGCCAGAATGATGTTCTTGTTGTTCGGAAGCACGAAGATTGTCTTCGCATTCACCTTGTCTACTGCATCCAGAATATCTGCGGTACTGGGGTTCATGGTCTGTCCGCCCTCGATGATATAATCCACACCGAGGCTCTTGAACAGTTCACTCAGGCCGTCACCTACAGAGACTGCCAGAAATCCTACTTCCTTGGGAGGCTGTGCAGCCTTCTCTTCTTCCGCTTTCTTCTGCGCTGCTTCTTTTTCGGAGAGCTTGAACAGCTTCTCCTGATGCTCTAAGCGCATATTGTCGATCTTCATGTTGGATAATGCACCATACTTCAATGCCTTCTGGATAGCCAGACCGGGATCATTGGTATGTACATGTACCTTGACCACATCGTCATCCGCAACACATACGATAGAATCACCAATGGACTCTAAAAATGCCTTGAAATCCATCTCTGCTTTTACGTTGAAAGGCTTATTTAACAGAATGATGAATTCGGTGCAATAACCGAACTTGATCTCTGCCTCTGCCTGTACTTCCAGAGAACTCTTGGTATCCTCTGCCTTCGCAGTAGCTGCGGGAGCTACAGTCAGATCGATCTCCTTACCTAAGAATGCGTCATACGCACCACTTAAAACTTCTACCAGACCCTGTCCGCCGGAATCCACTACGCCTGCCTGCTTTAATACGGGCAGCATCTCAGGCGTCTGGCTCAGTACGTAACGGGCATGTTCGATCACAGATCCTAAAAACTGCTCCAGATCCTCTGCACCATCTTCACACAGCTCCTTTGCCTTATCGGAAGCACCTCTTGCTACCGTAAGGATCGTACCTTCCTTCGGCTTCATAACAGCCTTGTATGCGGTCTCCACCGCTTTATCAAATGCACGGGTCAGAACAGGAATATCCAGAACCTGCTCTTCCTTGATGCTCTTGGTAAAGCCACGGAACAGCTGGGACAGGATAACACCGGAGTTACCTCTGGCACCACGCAGGGAACCGCTGGAAATAGCCTTGCACAGGGCAGCCATATCTGCATCCTCGCCCAGTGCGGACACTTCTCTTGCAGCAGACATGATCGTCATGGTCATATTGGTTCCGGTATCTCCGTCAGGAACGGGGAATACGTTCAGTTCGTTGATCCATTCCTTTTTATTCTCTAAATTCTTGGCGCCGGCTAAGAACATCTTGGAAAGCATCTTAGCGTCGATTTGTTGTAAAGCCACAATTACTTCCTCCTTAATCAATCACTCTTACACCTTCAACAAAGATGTTGATCTTTTTGATCTCAATACCGGTAAACTCTTCCACTTTGTATTTTACGTTGCTGATCAGATTGTCGGTGACAGCCAGAATGCTGACGCCGTAAGCTACGATCACGTGGAAGTCCAGAACCAGTTTATTGTTGTCCAGGGACACATTGATGCCTCTGGTGATGCTGTCCATCTTAAGCAGCTTTACCAGACCATCCTTCATGCTGACTCCGGCCATACCTACGATACCAAAGCACTCTACCGCCACGCTGCCGGCATACTGTGCAATGACTTCATTATCAATGACAATATTTCCCATATGGGTATTCATAGAAGAACCTTTCATATAGAACCTCCTTCATATTCGGATCACTTGTTTCTTCCGATATGTCTGCCTGAAAATCTACAGTTCAGACATATATAAATGTATTTTAACAGCTTTCCTTTGAAAAAGAAACAAGAAAATAAAAAAAATAAATATTTTTTGCTTGCTTTTATTTTGGTTTTCTGTTAATATATCAATGTTGTGAGCATTTCACATGTATTTTATTGAAAAAAATTGTTTAAAAGTAAGCGTAAGATGCGCGTTAGATCGAGGAGGTGTCAAGATGGCTAAATGTGATATTTGCGGTAAGGGCGTTCATTTTGGTAACAACGTAAGCCATTCTCATAGAAGAAGCAACGCAATTTGGAACTCTAATGTTAAGAGCGTTAAGTGCAAGGTTAACGGCGGAGCTAGAAGAATGCATGTCTGCACCAGCTGCTTAAAATCTGGTAAAGTTGAAAGAGCTTAATCTTCTGCGATAATATTGGATTTTAAAAAGCCAGAAATGAAATTCATCATTTCTGGCTTAATTTTTTGCTTGTAATTTTCCATGCAGTTACCAGAACCGCTCTTCCTGTTTCCGTTTCAGATATTCCTTGTTGATCTGTCCGGCCAGTTCACCGTCACCGAACAGGTTGTCCGGATGAAAGATCTTGATCAGATCCCGGTATCTCTTCCGTAAAGCCAGCGGATTATTGACTCCCCGGAATAAAAGCTGTACCGCTGTAAAACTGCCTTCTCCGGGATCCTGCCCTGTGGCCTGCTGTTCTCTGGCTTCCTCTATGAGTATCTGCCGTTCCTGTTCGAACTTCTTCCGGTCTTCTTCCAGCTGTCGGAACCCCTCCTGTAAAATGGCCATTTTCTTCTCAAAAAACAGATTCTCTTCCTTCAGCCGTTTCCGTTCCATGATTGTACGGCGGTTTAATTCATCCAGCTCGTCCCGCAGTTTCACCCGCTCATCCAGAAATTTGTTCCGGGCCTGTTCCAGTTCCGTACGCTCCTGCTCCAGCTCTGAGCGTTCCTGTTTCAGACGCATATTTTCCTGGAAAAGCCACAGTTTTATTTCTTTCAGTTCTTCGGTACTCTCTGCCTTAATGACCTCTTCCCAATCAATCATACTGCACCCTCTTACTCGCAACCACAGAAAAGATAATACCCTGCAAATAATAAAAGTGCTACCATGATCAAGCCGATAAAACGGTTATGGATCACAAGCATGAGCAGCATGCCGACAGCCACAAAAAAGAGTATCAGACCAATGATCTTCTTCATCTATCAAACGGATCCAGACTGTTCTCACTTTATTATATGCAGAGTATTTTAAATATTACTTGTCTTCTGTAGTTTTCTCTTCCTCTTCAGGAAATGCGATATCTACCACTTCCGCATCGGACATTTCTTCTTTTTCCTTCGGCTGGGTAAATTTATCTACGATATCGGGAATCATATCCAGAATCTTGGTGACTGTATCCTGATTCTTGATATTTACCAGCTTGGTGGAACCGTTTTTGATGACCAGAACCGCACTGGGGGTCATCTTACCGCCTAAGCCTCCGGCTCCGGATGCGGATTTTTTCTCGGAATTATTGCCGGCTCCGGCACCGACACCAAAGGTGACATCCACAAGCGGCAGGATGATCGTATCGCCGATCTTTGTAGCCTCACCGACTACGGTTTTAGTGGATAATACGGTATCCATACCCTTCAACAGGGATTCTACAACGCCCTGAAACTGATTCTCTTTGTCTGCCATAACAAACCTCCTGTTTTACACTGTTATTTTTTCTGTGTCTTCTGATATTGTCTGATTTTATGCAACAATTCCCGTAATCGCCGATCTAAAAGCAGTCGGACGGAATGGAATAATACACAGGCCGCGGTAAAATGTCCGGAAGCCTTGAAATCCCCTTCCAGAATCGCCTGTTCAAAATCCGGGGTAATGCAGATCCCCTTTCCCAGATTCGGAAGCACCATTCCGTAGATACCATACAGATATCCCGTAGTATCCGGAGAACCGGTGCCGACCGTGGCATTGACCGTAAGATTTCTCGGGCGCAGCCGCTTCCAGATATGTCCGAAACGTTTCCCGGCATGTTTCAAAAGTCCCTGGGTATCCGGGTCATTCCACAGGTTCTTGTAAAATGCAATGTTTTCCAGAATATTTTTGATTTTATCACAAATCTTTCGGACTGTGTACCGGATTCTTGTAAAAAATGCGTACAGACGATCCGTAGTCTTCCCGGGAGCTTCTCCCGCTGGCTCTGGTGTTCCCGGTTCCGGGATTCCGGAATCCTCCCTTTCCGCAGCAGACTCAACATCTGCGGCCGTTGCCGAGAATGCCGTGGGATCTTCTGCTTCGATCAGCTTAGGCGTCCCGACAGATTCCGGGGTATGTTCTTCTGTTGTCTGCTCCGCAGAAGCGGGTGTTTTCTCGTTCCCTGTCGTTTCCGTCGATGTCCGGTCTGTTTTCTCCGGCTTCTCTACGGAAGAATCATATAGCGTAAAGAATAAAAACTTTACGCAAATTTTCCCGGGATCAGGATAATCGCAGTTCATCCGCAATAGACCGAACAGCCATTTTACTCTCGCGGTGATCCAGAATTCCTCTGCCGTACGCTTTCCGGCAGCTTTGTAAGAAATCGGAAAGAACAGAACCAGGAGAATTACCACCAGTGCGATTCCCAACAGGATCAGAAGCACGATCCCAAGAATACTCAATATTTTAAAAAGAATCGTCAACATAGTAAATACTCCCGCAGATTACAGTCCCCTCTGGCTTTCAGGCACTCTCCGGTGATCCGTTCGATCAGCTGCAGCGCATCCTCGTAGCCGGAAGCCATACCGAGAACGAGAAATTCTTCGTCCTTATAATGAGGCTGTACCAACTGTCTGGCATCAAAAATATCCAGCTGATCCGCCGGATTTCTGGCCGGAGTGATCAGATATACATTGGCCAGAAGAGGCTTTTTATTCAGTCTCTTTTTTAGTTTATCCAGTTTTTCCGGTGCGATGCCCTCTCCAAGATAGAGATTTTGCGCAAACTTCAGCTTTCCTGCCATACACAAGTTCCTTAAATCTTTTTCTTCTAGTATAGCATAGTTTCCTTTATATTACAATTTTTGTTACTTGACTTTTTAGCATGATATTTTATACTTGAATTAGTACAAATGAGGAGGATACAGCCTTGAAGGTTATTACTAAAATGGAGTTACAGCCGGATATGGTCCTGGGGGAGGACATTCTGGATCAGGATCGTGTGATCTACCCTGCAGGAACCACCATCACTCCGCAGATCATTGAGAAATTGAAACGGTACAATCTGGTATGTGTCACCATAATGGAAGATGTTGATTTCGCCACTACACATTATGCCAAGATTCGTTTTGATACTAATTTCAAAGCATTCGAACGTGCTTATCCGTTGTTTTTGGGACAATATAAATTAGCCATGAAACAACTGCTGATCATGGGAAGAAAACCGGCGGATATTATTCTGCTGACAATTTACAACGAATTGTATTATTATATTACTTCCGGCCCGGTACTGTTAGACTATCTGTACAATCTGATGCCCAGTGAGGATGAACTCACCTATACCCAGGGACT
Source organism: Clostridium sp. AM34-9AC (assembly GCF_003480225.1). Lineage (NCBI taxonomy): Bacteria > Bacillati > Bacillota > Clostridia > Eubacteriales > Clostridiaceae > Clostridium > Clostridium sp. AM34-9AC. Next base: position 80,816 of record NZ_QUIU01000015.1, on the reverse strand, counting down.
GAATGCCGCTCTTCTGGCGGGGACCTTCGCTGACTGGCTGGGAATGAGCGAAGAAGAGAAAAATACCCTGATTCTCTGCGGTTTCTATTATGATATCGGCAAGCTGCAGCTGCCCTATGAACTGTTATGGAAGCCCGGCAAACTGACGGATGAAGAATTCAAAGTTATCAAGACTCATCCTGTAGTCGGTTATACCACCGTACGTAATCAGGATCTGAATGAGCATGTGAAAAATGCTGTGATCATGCATCACGAACGACTCGATGGCAGCGGCTATCCTTACCATATGTCCGGACAGAGAATTGATGTCTTCGCAAGGTATATTGCCATTATTGATGCCTATATTGCCATGGCGTCTCCCAGAACCTACCGTAATGCGTTGACACCGTTACAGATTCTTGGGAATTTCGAAAAGAGTCTGGATAAATATGACGTGGAATTATTGATGCCGATCATGAAACGTATTGCAGATGCCCAGATCGGAACCAGCGTGGAACTGAATGACGGAAGCATCTGGGAAGTACTGATCATTCATCCCAACAAATACTCCCGTCCCATTTTAAAAAATGATAAAAACGAATTTGTTGATCTCTTGCAGAGACCGGATCTGGAAATCGTCAAGAATGTTTAAAAATATTTCAGAAAAGCAGGAATAATCAATTTTTCCATTGATTATTCCTTTTTCTTTCCTGATAATCCGCATAGGCTTTTTCCAGAATCTGCTTTTCATTGGCAAATTTCAGAAGATGGTATGCTTCATGATATTTGTAAAAGCCGGAATCCACAAAATACTCTTCTCTCTGGGGCTTGCTGTAATAGCTGTCCGTTCCCATCAGATACCAGTGGACTTCCTTCTCCACCACATCTTCCGGTACGGTAAAAGAATACTCGCTTCTGCCGATATAATCTACAATGTATGCCTTGGAACCGCTTTCCTCCAGCACTTCCCTGAGTGCGGTCTCCTCATGGGTCTCCCCGGCTTCGACGGTACCCTTCGGCAATACCCAGCCTTCATATTTATTCTTAATGTTCTTATACAGCAGCAGGATCTTCCCACGGAAGATCACAACGCCACCGCAACTGGTAGCCTCTATCATGATTCTTTTGACTCCTCCGATCACTCTTTCTGGTTGAAGTAAGCATCAAACAGACGTCTTGCAATGGGAACTGCGTAATCACCGCCACTTCCTGCACCCTCTACGATAATGGTGACACAGACTTCCGGGTCTTCTGCGGGAGCAAAACCGGTAAACCAGGCATGGCTGTCACCCTTGATATTATTGTATTCCGCAGAACCTGTCTTACCGGCAGCCGTATAGTTTAAACCTCTTAACTTGGAAGCAGTTCCCTCTTCCACAACATCGGTCATCAACTGTTTCAGAATCGCAGATTCGTCCTCTGTCATCAGACGGCCGTATTCCGATGCCTTAAAGCTTTTTACCACAGTACCTTCATCATTTTCCACATGATCAATGACATAGGGTTTCATCAGAACACCATCGTTGGCAATGGCACAGGTGATCATATTCAGATGCATCGGTGTGATCTGGGTCTTACCCTGACCGATGGAGGTCTGCATCATTTCCGCGGAAGGTGTACTTTCGGAGACGATAGCCGAGCTTTTGGCATAATTCAGCGTAAGTGGCAGATCTTTATTGAACAAAAGGTCATTCAGTGTCTCCTGAAAAGCCTCTCTGTCCAGGCTCATTCCAATATTGGCAAAGGACGAGTTACAGGATTTTGCAAAGGACTTCTGAAAGCTGACCTGTCCGTGACTGGAACCGTGATAACAACTGATTTTGCTGTCTCCCACCCGGAAAGAACCATTACAGTTATAAGAATAATTCTGATACGTGGTGGGATTCTCCCGGATATATTCCAATGCCGTTACGATCTTGAAGGTGGATCCGGGCGGATAAAGTCCCTGGGTGGCGCGGTTCAACAGTACTGTACTGGAATCATTGTCGATCAGATCATCCCAGATCTCCGGAATGGTATTCGGATCAAAATCGGGATGCGACACCATTGCCAGAATCTTGCCGGTAGACACTTCCGTTACAATGATGGCACCACGGTAAATATCCAGCTGGTCGTTGGCCACCTGTTGGATCTGGACATCCAGTGTGGTATATACATTATCTCCGGGATTCTTTTTCCCGGCAGTATCGTTTTTCACTTTATTGCTCAGGGAGGTATTGGTGTTGATCAGATAGTAATTGGCCAGAGCCTCCACTCCCATGCGTCCCTGGGTGGAATAACCTACGATATGAGAAAACAGATTCTTATACGGATAGTTTCGAGTCTCCTCTTCATCCGCATCCAGTATCGTCTCTGCCAGAACATCCCCATCCCTGGAATAAATGGATCCGCGGTAATTGCGGGACAGCAGAATCTGCTGACGGGAATTATAACTGTTGTTGATCATATCCTGTTCGCTGGTTGCCACAAAATGACCCAGATAGACCAACAGGCACAAGAACAGGACACCGATGCTTCCGGCAGAAAGCCAGATTTCACGCTGGTTGCCCATACGTTTTCTGTTCCGGGCGTCCTTTTTGCGGTCGGCATCTTTTTTCTGTGTATTTTTCTGCGTATTCTGCGCCTTATTTTCTGCCACCTCTGCGCTCTCCTTCCTTCTGCAGGCGAATATAGATTCCCTGTATAATGAAAAACATGATCATGGTCGTCATGACGGAACTTCCTCCATAGCTGATGAAAGGAAGTGTCACTCCGGTCAGCGGAATGAACTTGGTACCGCCGCCAATGGTCAGGAATATCTGGAAAATATACATAATACCGATGCCGTATACGATCAGCTGATAGAATCTGTCATGAATGCATACTGCCACCCGCATCATTTCCAGAAAACTGCTGACACAGATCAGGATCAGACATATTCCGAAGATCACGCCCAGTTCCTCGCAGATGGAAGAAAAGATAAAGTCCGCTTCCACATAAGGAATCGCTGTGGGATTACCTTTTAACAGTCCCATGCCGAACCAGCTTCCACTGCCGATGGCAAATAATGACTGGGTGATCTGATAGCCTTTATTGTCAATATATTTCCAGGGATCCTGCCAGGCCAGTACTCTGACCCGTACATGATCAAACAGCTGATAAGCCAGATAAGAAGCCGCACCTCCGCCGACAAGTCCTGCCAGAAGATACAGATAATTTCTTGTGGCAGCAAAAACCACAAACACAAAGCCCACGAAAAAGATCAAAGCACTTCCAAGGTCCTTGGATACTACCAGGATCACCACATGGGCTCCCGCAATGATCGCCGTCAGAACGACTCTCTGGAAGGAGACATTTTCCCACAACGCTCCCGCCAGAAAGAACAGGAACAGGATCTTGACGAATTCCGAAGGCTGGAACGTGATTCCTCCCAGGGAAAATGAAATCTTGGAACCATGGGTCACCTCTCCCAGGATCAGCACCGTACTGAGCAGCGCAATTCCCAACGTGGCATACAGCCAGGTGATCTTCTTAAAAAAGTGGATCTTTCCCAGCAGATACGGAACCAGCAGGGAAAAGATCAGAGATACCAGTACAATCACATATTGCCGGATGGCCTTGTCAAAAGATAATCTCGATACGATGCAAAGACCGATTCCCAGAAGCATACACATATTATTCAGCAAAAGCTTGTTAATATTCTCGTAGATCAGCGATACCATCGTGATCGTAGCAAACAGAAAGATCAGTATAAATGCAAAGAAAAACAAGTACTGAAAATCTCCGCTGACAAGGGACAGGTTCAGAAAACAGAGGACCTGCACCAGAAACATCAAAAGATCCTGTAAAATAAATACTCCACGATGCTTCTCTCCCACCGGATACCGAAAGGTATAAAAACAGCTTGCCGTATATAACACCATAAAAAAGGCGATAAAATATTTGGATAATTCAATCACATATTCCTGCATGGATCCAAAACCTTTCTGTCTATTCTACTCCACGTTTTTCATGACCGGTGGTATATTCCCCATAGGGCAATTCCTTACGGGTACCGGCAAAATACTCCAGGACTTCCAAAGTCTCGGTCTCATTTTCCGTGGTAAAATCCAGCCGTCCGGTCACCAGGCCGCTCCATTTACATAATTCCTTGTGCAAGGAAAGCGGAACACTGTTATAGATCACATTAAAACAGTGGGTACAATTCCGCTGAACCGGAAATCTTTTATGATAGCGGTCGATCAGATCCAATGCCTTCGGATTCTCCTGCGGCTGACACCGGTCAGTGGTCTTCTGCACGCAGTTGGCGGTGACCATCATAGGGATCCTGCCGTATATTACTTTTTCCGCAGGAAACGCAGGATCCAGAATGTCCCTCTGCTCTGCGGCATTCAGCTCCAACGGCAGACAATAGCCGTCTAAAAATGCCTTCCAGAAATCCCGGCTGGTCCGGTTCCAGAGATACAGACTATGATCCCCATAGATTTCTTTTCCGGTAAAATTCCATTGTTTTAATAACGCGATATGTTCCATGTTTGCTGCCTGAAAGCCATTTATATATGCCAGATTTTCCAGCAGCAATTTCCGTAATTTTTCAAGATACTGCCCATCCCGCAGGCGCAGGATCTTCGGCAGAGCGATCACAGATTGGATCTCTTTTTCAGTAAGGCTTCTCAAAATCTTCTCCGCAGCGGACGGATCCTGTAACAGGAAATCCGCATCCAGATAGAGTCCGAGTTGTCCGGCGGTTCTGACCGGATCTTTCCAGAAGGATGAACTGCAAAAGCCCTGCCATTGTTCCGGGGTCCGTATCGTGATAGCCCATTTTTCATCGGATTTTTGAGACTTTATACTATCGTTTTTCCGAAAATCACCATCGTCAGCCAGTGTCGGAGCTTTTTCGGAAGTTCTCTCATAAAGGAAGCCGTTTGCAAGGATCACTTGTTCTTCCAGCAGGGAAAGTCCCTTTCGGCGTAACTCGTTGATAGCTTTTAACGGGTAGAAAGCATTGTCACTTACCCGGATTCCGATGGAGTCCTCCAGATGGAAGTGACTGTCGCCAAGTTTCCCAAGCTGTTTTGCTATATTTTCCTGTGTGATGGGCTGTCGGGAAGCTTCTTCTACCACATTCCCTTCTACGGTGACGGCACTCTCTCCGGTCCACAAATACAATTTTGCGGTCTCCCCGGTCAGAAATTCAGCCTGCATGGATACCGGAAGGGTCAGCCTGTGTTCCAGATGCTTCTTCCGGATATTCTGAAGCAAAGTCTCATCACTACCGCTGTAAGCCGGGCTGTCCAGAGTCACCATCTCCCCGCCGTTGTGCTTGTGATAATAACCATCCTGTCTCTCACTGCGAATATAGAGGCAGGAAAGCGTATGCATATCTGCCGCAGAAATCTTCTGAGGAGCTTTGGAATCCGCATAATACTGGTCAATATATTTGCGATAAATTGCCGTAACTCCGGCGGCATATTCCGGCTTCTTCATACGGCCTTCGATCTTAAAGGAGTCGATCCCTGCCTCCAGAAGCTCCGGAATATATTCAATGGTACACATATCTTTCAGGCTTAAAGGATAACATTCCTTCGGATGTTTTCCAGTGGTATAGGGCAGGCGACAAGGCTGGGCACAACGTCCTCTGTTGCCACTTCTGCCCCCCAGAATACTGCTGAACAGGCACTGTCCGGAATAGCAATAACACATGGCTCCATGGATAAAGCATTCGATCTCAAGCCCTGTGACTTCCTTGATCCTGCGGATTTCCGCAAGGCTCAGCTCTCTGGCGGGAACTACACGACAGGCCCCCTGTTCCTTCAGAAAAGCTGCCCCATACTCCCCTGTAATGGTCATCTGAGTGCTTCCATGGAGTTCCATCCCTGGAAAATGTTCTCTGAGATATGCAAACACTCCCATGTCCTGGATAATCACCCCATCCAGTCCGGCCCGGTAATAGGGCAATACATATTCATACAGTCCGGAAAATTCCGATTCTTTTACCAGTGTGTTTACCGTCAGATATACTTTTCGCTGAAAAAGATGAGCATACCGGATACAGGCAACCAGTTCTTCTTCCGAAAAATTTTCCGCATAAGCTCTGGCCCCGAAACGGCTGCCACCCAGATATATAGCATCCGCACCGGCATGGATAGCCCCGTAAAAGGCTTCCGCATTTCCGGCAGGTGCCAGTAATTCTACTTTTTTTGCTGCTTTCATAGATTTCAGATTTCCTCTATTGCATTCGATTCATATAAGCAAATAGCTGCCCGAAAACGGACAGCTATCAATTTATTTGTCTTTTAATTCTGTCTCCAGACGTACAATCTTCTTGGCGTCTTCATTTAACTGCTTTTGCAGTTCCTTCCCCTGCTTTTCTGCATTTTCCAGTTTGATCTGTGCTGAAATCAGTTCATGCTTCAGATCATAAAGCTCTTTTTCCTTGCCCTGCAGTTCTTCCTCCAGAATGGAGATCTGCTTCTTGGCTTTAAAATAATCATCTGCAATATTCAACTGGAGCAGAATGTTCTGCTTATCCAGAGGTTGTCTGCGAAAGCCGTCCAGCTTCCCGTATTCGGTAATCTTTCCATTGATGTAGGAAGCAATTTTCTGCATATAATCTTCACTTTCATAGCCGCTTAAAGTAAATACTTTTCCGCCTATGATCACTTCTGTATCTGTCTTAGGTGACATCTCCACACCCCTCTTAACACTCTTTTGAAAAACACAATATATGCCATTTACACAAAAATATAATACAAGATTTATTATATATCAGAATGTATAGGGTGGCAAGTAAAATTTCGTAAGCTGCACGTATCAATTCAGTCCCAGATGATGATAGGTAAGATCTGTGACTACACGGCCTTTGGGTGTTCTGTTCAGAAATCCGTTCTTGATCAGATAGGGTTCGTAGACATCCTCTATCGTACCGGCATCTTCACCGATGGCAGCTGCCAGGGTATCCAGACCCACGGGACCTCCGTCGAATTTCTCAATGATCGTGACCAGAATATTGCGGTCGATATGGTCCAGTCCCATCTTATCGACATCCATCAGATCCAATGCCGTTCTGGCTACCTCCTCGGTAATGATCCCGTCGTATTTGACCTGTGCAAAGTCACGGACACGTTTTAAGATCCGGTTCGCCAGTCTCGGTGTACCGCGGCTTCTTCTGGCCATTTCCTTTGCTCCGGCCGGTTCGATCTCCACGTCCAGGATCCGGGCGGAATGCATGATGATCTGCTGTAATTCCTCTATGGTATAAAATTCCAGATGATGGATCATGCCGAAACGATCCCGCAGAGGTGCAGTCAGAAGTCCGGCACGGGTGGTCGCTCCCACCAGAGTGAATTTCGGCAGCTCCAGACGCACAGATCTGGCACTGGAACCCTTTCCGATCATAATATCGATGCAGTAATCCTCCATGGCCGGGTACAGTACCTCTTCCACCTGACGGTTCAGCCGATGGATTTCATCCACGAATAACAGATCTCCCTCCTCCAGATTGTTCAGGATCGCCGCCATTTCACCGGGCTTTTCAATCGCAGGGCCACTGGTCACCTTCATATGCACACCCATTTCGTTGGCTATGATTCCTGCCAGCGTGGTCTTGCCCAGTCCGGGAGGTCCATAGAACAACACATGGTCCAGTGCATCTCCGCGCTGCTTTGCTGCGGTAATATACACCTTCAGGTTCTCTTTGATCTTGGACTGGCCGATATAGTCATCCAGTGTCTGGGGCCGCAGAGAGCCTTCCAGTTTGATATCTTCTTCTGTGATATTTGTCTCTATCATTCTTCTAGGCATAATTTATCCGGTTCCTTAAAACAATTTTTTCAGCGCAGCTTTCAGAATCGCGCCGGAATCCATGGTCTCCACATCCTCAAGGGCATTGACAGCCTTGAGGCTCTCTGCCTGTCCGTATCCCAGTGCCACCAGTGCTTCCACGGCTTCCTTTTTCTTCTCACTGTCAATGTGCAGGCTGCCGGCAGTCAGGATTCCCTGGGCTCCGCCTGTGGCGATCTCTCTGGAGATCAGTGTATCATCAATGGAGATCTTATCTTTTAATTCCAGAATCAGGCGCTGCGCCGTCCGGGCTCCCACTCCCGGGGCCCTGGAGATTGCCTTGGCATCCCCGGACATAATGGCAAACCGCAGATCATCTGCATCCATGACCGATAATATTGCCAGTGCTCCCTTTGGACCGATTCCGCTGACTGTAATGCACAACTTGAACATTTCCAGATCACTTCGGGAGAGAAAACCATATAGTAAAAAGGCATCTTCCTTCACATAGGTATAAGTGTAAAGCCGAACTTCTTCTCCGATTCCCGGCAGCCTGGAGGCTGTATCCGCAGAAATCCTTACATTGATGCCAAATCCGTTGACATCGATCACAGCGTTATCTACTGTGGTATCTTCCAAAAAGCCATTCACATATGCAAACATGTATACTAAGTCCTCGTCTTTCCTGTCCTGCAAATAGTAACCTGTAAAAATCGGCTACGATATGTTTATCATACCATAGCCGAACATATGTTTCAAGCAACTTTTCTGTTTTCTGATTTCCATCAGCTCTGAATCTGTTTCAACTGATAAAATTCTCCCTGCAGAGCCATAAGTTCTTCATAAGTGCCGTACTCTGCGCAGCGACCGTCTGCAATGACCGCGATCCTGTCGGCATCCCGGATAGTGGACAGTCTGTGGGCCACGATAAAGGTGGTACGCCCTTCTGTCAGATTGTTCAGCGCCTGCTGGATCAGCTTTTCTGAAATACTGTCCAGAGCCGAGGTGGCTTCATCCAGTACGATCACCTTCGGATCCCGGATCAGTGCTCTGGCAATGGAGATACGCTGTCTCTGACCGCCAGACAGTTTGCCGCCGTGCTCTCCCACCATGGTATCCAGACCCTTAGGCAGTGATGCGATCAGATCCGACAGATTGGCAGCTTTGATCACTTTCTGCAGTTCTTCCTCCGACACATTTTCGCAACCGTAAGTGATATTGTCACGGATCGTTCCGGAGAACAGGATCGAAGTCTGGGGAACTACCGCCAGGTGCTTTCGGTAGGTGCGTAGATCGATCTTACTGATATCCTTGCCATCGATCAGGACTTTTCCGCTTTCCGCCTGATTAAAACCGATGACCAGATTCAGGATCGTAGACTTTCCGGCACCGGATTCTCCCACCAGTGCAATAGTCTCTCCCGATTTCACATGAAGATTCAGATGGTTCAATACATTATGTTCGTTATTTTTATAATGGAAACATACGTCCTCAAAATCAAAAGTACCGGTCACCTGTTCCAGTTTTTCCTTGCCCTCATTATCTTCGATATCTTCAGATAACAATACTTCACCGATGGAATTGACGGATTCAATACCCTTGGCAATGGTAGGCAGCAGGGTGACGATGGAGGACACCTGATTGACTACCGTGGCAAAATAACTCTGGTACAATGTGATATCGCCTGCCTGAATTTTGCCGCCAATGGCCAGATATCCGGTAAATGCCAGACAGATCACCTGGAAGATCTGGAATACTGCCCAGCCCACCGAGCCAAACAATGCCTGGATCAGATCCAGTTTGTAGCCTTTTTCCGCCACAGCAAAAAGCTGGCCGCTCATTTTTGCCACTTCTTCGTCCTCCAGGGCATGTGCTCTGGTCACAGGCACAAGTTCCACCATTTCCATAACTCTGGCGGAAGTCTCTTCCATTTCCTTACGGAATTCAGTGTTCCGTTTTTTCATGATATTCCGGAAAGTGACCATGGTGATGGCTGCTACCGGTGTGGTCAAAAGGAAAAAGATAAATACGATCCGGCTCTTGCTGATGGTGACCACCAGCGCCACACCAATATTCAGCGCAATGTTCAGAATGCTTAAAAATAACTGTGTGGAAAGCCCCTCTACCGCTTCCACGTCACGCATGATCTTGGACTGCAATCGCCCGGACTGAGTCTCCACATGATAGGAAATGGATAACTGCTGAAGCTTTCGGATCAATGCTTTCCTCAGTCCCGTCTCCGCATAGCGGGTGGCCAGACTCTTGTAGGAAGTATACAGATAGTTCATCGGAATGTTCAGCAGGATCAGCCCTGCTTCCAGAATACTGTAAAAAATAATGTTCCGAAAAGTATCCGGGTTGTGGGATGTCACATCATTGATGATATTGGCCGTAATGATCGGCAGTACCCAGACGCAGGCATGCTTTGCAAAAAAGCAGATGACTGCCAGAACAAATTTATGATAATTTCCCTTGTACAGATGCACTAACGTCCGCAGAGGATGCCCCTGATTGTTCCGGTAACATTCGATAAACCAGCTTTCGGTATCCATTTTCTGCCTGGGAGAGGTTTTTGCTTCAAAATCTTTCATACCGCTTTTCATGCCTTTCCGTGATCTGCGCATTTATGTCTTTTCCTGTCCACAGATCTGTTTCATGTTTCAATGCCACGTTTCTATTTTTCGGGCTTACTTATTCATTTTATCGCAATTAATATGTATTTTCCAGTTTGTTTTTGCGGTTTTCCTTTGAAAACAACTGATTTTTTGTCAAAACAAGGCTGTGTCAGAACTTTTACATTCTTACACAGCCCTTTTGTCATAGCATTGGATTTTTTACAGTTGATTAGTTGTTGATCAGCTTATCACTCTCGTTGTTCCAGCTGTAAAGCTTACGGATCTCTTCGCCGACCTTCTCGGAAGGATGCTCAGCAGCAAGCTTTCTCATAGCCTTGAAGTGAACCTGCTTGCCTGCGGGAGACATATCTAACAGGAATTCCTTAGCAAAAGTACCATCCTGAATATCGGACAGGATCTTCTTCATGGTCTTCTTGGTCTCCTCGGTGATCAGCTTGGGGCCGGTGATGTAGTCACCATACTCAGCGGTGTTGGAGATAGAATATCTCATGCCTGCGAAACCACTCTGGTAGATCAGATCTACGATCAGCTTCATCTCATGGATACACTCGAAGTATGCATTTCTGGGATCGTAACCAGCCTCAACCAGAGTCTCGAAACCAGCCTGCATCAGAGCACATACGCCGCCACACAGAACAGCCTGCTCACCGAACAGATCGGTCTCGGTCTCGGTTCTGAAAGTGGTCTCCAGAACGCCTGCTCTTGCGCCGCCGATACCCAGTGCATAAGCCAGTGCCAGATCCTGAGCCTTACCGGTTGCATCCTGCTCTACAGCGATCAGACAGGGAACACCCTTACCAGCCTGATACTCACTTCTTACGGTATGTCCGGGTCCCTTGGGAGCGATCATGGTAACATCAACGTTCTTGGGAGGTACGATACATCCGAAATGAATGTTGAAACCATGAGCGAACATCAGCATATTGCCCTCTTCCAGGTTGGGCTCGATGTCGTTCTTGTACAGATCAGCCTGCTTCTCATCATTGATCAGGATCATGATGATGTCAGCACGCTTTGCAGCTTCTGCAGCGGTGAATACTTCGAACCCCTGTGCCTCAGCCTTTGCCCAGGACTTGGAGCCCTCGTACAGACCGATGATAACATGACATCCGGAATCCTTCAGGTTCAGTGCATGTGCATGACCCTGGCTGCCGTAGCCGATAATTGCGATAGTCTTACCCTCTAATAAAGAGAGATTACAATCTTCCTGATAAAAAATCTTAGCCATTTTCTTCTCCTCCGTTATGAGACATAAAATTTATAACTGATAGGGATCTTCCCTAGAGCTAACATAAAGTGTGAGGTCTTACGCCTGTCAGTCCTCAATCTTCAATATAGGTAACGTTCTCGATACCTCTTCCCAGACCTGTGATACCGGTTCTGGCAAGCTCCAGTACTTCGTACTCTTCCGTAAAACGCTGGATCAGCGCATTGACCTTGCTGTGATTACCGGTAAATTCAACAATCAGATTCTCCGCACCTACATCAATGATCTTCGCACGGAAATTGTTGGCAAGGAATTCTACCCCCTGGCGAATCTCCAGACGCTTTTCGGGATCTACTTTCACCTTGACCAGTACCAGTTCGCGGTACACGCTGTCATCCGGGTCCAGTTCCTTAATATCCCGGACATCCACAAGCTTTCCCACCTGCTTCTCGATCTGTTCCAGAATATCGTCATCTCCCGATGTCACAATGGTGATTCTGGTAAAACGGGGATCGGCGGTCACACCTGCCGTAATACTTTCGATGTTATAACCGCGACGGGAAAACAATCCGGCAATACGGCTCAACACACCTGAAGTGTTGTCAACCAACAGCTGAAATACTTTTTTCTGCATGAATATCTACCATACCTTTCGTATTTCTACAGCCGTCCTCCCTGACGGAGCAGCAACTGTATTCTTAATATAGCAAGATGACTACAGAATGTCAATTAGTGAATTTAACATTATGATTGATGTATTTTAATCATCATTTTCCGTGCATTTTGATAATGCCAAGGTTCCTGTTCGAGCTACTTCCACAATACTGATGGTCTGAAGCATCTTGATCAGAGTGTCGATTTTCTCCGGAGCATCGCAAATCTGCAGCATCATAAAGTGTTTTGACATATCTACGATCTCTGTTTTCATAATGTCACAGATTTCTATAATATCCCTACGATTATTCTTGTTATATTTAACTTTTAATAACATTAATTCCCGGGTATAGCACTGTTCCTGGGACAAAGTCTTCACTTTGATGACATCCAGTTTCTTATTCAGCTGCTTTTCAATCTGCTCTAGGGTACGCTCATCACCGGAGCTTACAATGGTCATACAGGAAACTGCATGGTCATCGGTCTCTCCCACGGCAAGGCTGTCAATATTAAAACATCTTCTGGAGAACAGACCGGCTACCTTGCACAGAACACCGGAACGGTTCTCTACCAATACGGAATATATTCTCTTCATTTTAAGTACAGCTCCCTTCCGTTATTTTACCAGATCCATCGGATCGATCAGACATTCTAACAGCATGGTATTGTCTTCCGCCAGAAAAGCGTCCAGAATCTCATCCACGTGTTCCATGTTGTTCAATCGCAGATACGGAATATCATAGGCCGCAGATAATTTCTCCAGATCCGGGCTTCCGGACAGATCCACGACAGAATAATGATCTTTGTAGGTATAGTGCTGGTATTCCCTTACCATACCCAGATAATTGTTCTTTAGCACGATGATCTTTACCGGGATATTGTGCTGTCTGATCGTAGCCAGCTCCATCATGGACATCTGAAAGGAACCGTCACCGCATACCGCAATAACCTGCTTATCCATGGCCGCTGTCTTGGCTCCCATGGCTGCCGGAATAGAATAACCCATGGTTCCCATACCGCCGGAGGTCAGGAATTTGCCTTTTTTCACAATGTGATAGCCACAGGACCAGATCTGATTCTGTCCCACGTCCGCCACATAGACGCCGTCCTCCTGCATCTTCTCGGAAAGTCTTGTGATAAATGCTGCAGGATCCACATAATCGGGATTGGGGGTTCTCTTCTTCTCCATGGTAGAACGATATTCATTCAATGTAGTGAGCCATTCCTCGTAGTTACAGTCAAATTCTTCTTTCTGAAAATCCTGGAAGATGTGTTTTGCATCACCTACCAGTGGAATGGAAGGACCCGCATTTTTGCCGATCTCCGCAGGATCCACGTCAATGTGCACCAGCACTTTGTTTCTTGTGATGAGATCCGGCTGACTGACCGCGCGATCTGCCACTCTGGCTCCCACCATGATCAGCAGATCCGATTCGTTCATGGCACGGTTGGCATAAGTCTTACCGTTATTGCCCACCATTCCATAATAAAGCGGATGTTCGGTAGGCATAACACCGATACCCATCATGGTGGACACCACGGGAATACCGTGTTCTTCCGCAAAGCTGCGCAGCTCCTCCTCGGCCTCACTGAGCAGGACTCCTCCTCCGGCACAGATAATGGGACGTTTCGCCCGCTCCAGCTCTTTGATAACCTTCTTGATCTGCACGGCATGTCCTTTGACGGTAGGCTTGTAGGTACGTAGATTCACTTCTTCCGGATAATGGAAATTTTTGATCGTTGCATTCTGGATATCAATGGGAATATCGATCAATACCGGCCCTTTTCTACCGGTATTGGCAATATAAAATGCTTCCTTGAACACTCTGGGAATATCATTTACATTTTTCACCAGATAGCTGTATTTTACAAAAGATTCCACGGCGCCGGTAATATCCGCCTCCTGGAACACATCACTGCCCAGCAGTTCACTGTTGACCTGACCGGTAATGCAGATCATGGGGATACTGTCAGCAAATGCCGTGGCAATACCGGTGATCACATTGGTGGCACCGGGGCCGGAGGTCACCGCACATACACCGGGTCTTCCGGTCATACGGGCAACACCGCTGGCCGCATGGGCCGCGTTCTGTTCTGTACGGATCAACACCGTTTTGATGTCAGAATCCAGAATGCTGTTGAAAAAAGGACATATGGCAACACCGGGATATCCGAAAACAGTACTTACCCCCTCTGCTTCCAGACATTTAATAATCGCATCTGCTCCAATCATTTTGCTTTGCTCCTTTATCTATACTCCATTATTTCTGTTGTTTCAGACTCTTTTACATCAGGCTTTTGGCCAGTTTCACGGCATCCGCCGCATCCTTGGAATAGCCGTCGGCACCGATCTCATCCGCATATTCCTGCGTAATGACAGCGCCGCCGATGATGATCTTGGCGGTGATGCCTTCTTCTTTTGCGGCTGCCACGATCTCCCTCATTCTCTGCATGGTGGTGGTCATCAGTGCTGACAGGGCAATAAATTCCGCATGATGTTCTTTCGCCGACTCCAGAATTTTCGCCTGCGGCACATCCTTGCCCAGATCGATCACATGGAATCCGTGGTTTTTTAACATCAGTGCCACCAGATTCTTGCCGATATCATGGATATCTCCTTCCACCGTGGCAATGACCACCACCGGCATTTCTTCTCCGGTGCCTCCGGTCTGCAGCAACGGTTCCAGCACCTCGATGGAATTCTTCATGGCTTCCGCACTGGCAATCAGCTGCGGCAGAAAATACTTGCCCTGATCAAAGAATTCACCTACCTGATTAATGGCAGGAAGCAGTACCTGATTCAATAGCTCCGCAGGTTTCTCTCCGCTTTCCAATGCTTCCTTCGTGATCTTTACAATGCCGTTACGGTTGCCTTTCAGTACCGCCGTCTTCAGCTTGTCCTGCATTTCATTGATCTGCGGACCGTTATCAGCAGTCGTTTCTTTGGCGGCATTGCCGGCAGTGCCTGTCTTGGCGGTTGTTCCCTGATTTTCCAGCAGTGCCAGTTTTTTTGCCAGTTCCGCTTCTTTCTCTTCTCTGCGCTCCCTGACGCCACCGGCGTACTCGATATAGCGAAGAGCGGCTTCTTGTTTGTTCAACAGCAGATCCGCAGCCAAAGCACAGCTCATCAGAAGTTCCTGGGAAGGATTGGCAATAGCCATGGTCAGTCCCGCCTGAATTGCCAGCGTCAGGAATGCGGTATTAACAAAACTTCTCTCCGGCATGGCGAAGGAAATGTTGGACAGACCGCAGATCGTGGCAAAACCGTTCTCTTTGCAATAGCGGATGGTCTCCAACGTTTCCAGTGCAGCTTTCGGATTGGCACCTACCGTTGCCACCAGACCGTCCACCACGATATCTTCTTTGCACATTCCCAGAGAAAGTGCCCGGTCATAAATCTTGTGAATAATCTCTTTCTTCTCTTCTATATCCTTGGGCAGTCCCGCATCCGACAAAGGAAGCAGGATAAACATAGCACCGTATTTGGCTACAATGGGAAGTAGTTTTTCAAATTTTTCCGTCTCCAGAGATACAGAATTGACCAGAGCACGTCCGGGATAATTACGCAGTGCAGCTTCTAAGACTTCCACGTAGCTGGAATCCAGGGAAAGAGGCAGGTTCGTGACACCGCTGACTTCCTCCAGAGCCCGAAGCATGCTGGCTTTCTCGTCGATACCGCTCATGCCCATATTGATATCCAGTACCTTGGCACCGCAGGCTTCCTGTTCTTCGGCAAACTGTATCACCTTTTCAAAGCTGCCCTCACGAAGCTGTGCCTGAAGTGCTTTCTTGCCGGTAGGATTGATACGTTCTCCCACAACAAAAAAGCCGTCATCCAGACCAAAGCTGTGGGTAATACGTTCGGAGGTCAGATACCGAATTCCATCCGGTCTTCGGGATGCTGCAACCTTCGCATCTGTACCAAATCGTTCATGGATCTGTCTTATGAATTCCGGAGTGGTACCACAACAGCCGCCAAGAATCGTAGCTCCGGCATTGACCAGTACTTCCATCTCTTCTGCAAACTCTTCTGCTTCCATGTTGTAGCAGGTAGTTCCGTTTTCATCCAGAAAAGGAAGTCCGGCATTGGGTTTTGCAATTACAGGAATTCTGGTATGGGATACCATCTCCGAAATAATGCTCTCCATCTGAGCCGGACCAGTGGAACAGTTGGCACCGATAGCACTGGCCCCCAGGCTTTCCAACACAATGGCCGCCGTTTTCGCATCCGTACCGAACAAAGTTCTTCCATCCGCTTCAAAGGTCAGTGTAGCGATTACCGGCAAATCACAGACTTCTTTCGCCGCGATCAGTGCCGCTCTGGTCTCCGCCAGGCTCATCATAGTCTCCACCACCAGAAGATCCGCCCCGGCATCCACCAGACAAAGAATCTGCTCTTTATAAATATCGATCAGTGTTTCCAGATCCATTTTTCCCATGGGCTTTAACTGTTCACCAGTCATTGTGAGATCACCGGCCACATAAACCGGATGTCCCGGAGTACTCTCTGCCGCTTTCTTCGAAATAGCCACCAGATCACGAATCATGGAAGTCATATTTTTTTCCAGATGATATTCTGCCAGTTTGACGCGATTGGCGGTAAAGGTAGGGGCATACAGGATATTGGTTCCCGCCTGCACGTAATCCTTCTGTAATTGCAGCATGACATCCTGATGCTCCAGGATCCACTGCTCCGGGCAGACGCCGGAAGGCATTCCTGCCTTCACCAGATTGGATCCTGTAGCGCCGTCCAGATATAAAATATGGTCTTTACTTAACGTAATAAATTCTTCTCTTGTCATAGTTCTCTTTTCCTGTATCTTGATTCTTTTAATCATACCACAATGTCCTTTTATTCGTAAAGGGGACGTTTTAACATTATAAGGTTGCGTAAAACTGCAGAATATGATAAATTTTTAGATGGATCAAATGATTTGGAGGATATAATTTTGAAGAAAAAAATACTTGCCCTTACGGCCGGACTGCTGACCGCACTTACGCTTACCGCCTGCGGAAAGGATCCTGCGCTGACACAGTTTAAGGAGGAAATAGATTCTTTTTGTACCAAGATCTCCGATATAGATACCGAGATCAACAACGTAGACGCGACATCCGAAAATGCCACCGATGAACTTCTCGGTTATCTGGATCAGCTGGACAGCGCTTTTCAGGATTTTGCAGCGTTGGATTTTCCTACTGAATTTGATTATCTGGAATCTCTTGCCGATGAAGCAAGCGAATATATGACCACTGCGGTAGAGAGTTACCACGATGCCTATGATAACGGTGGTTACAATCAGCTGACCGCAGACTATGCAAAGGAAAATTATGCCAGAGCTTACAAGCGGATCCAGATCATCATCACTTTCCTGCACGGTGAACAGCCCGAAGATGTAAATCTGACCACTGCAGAGGAAACAGCGGCTGCTTCTGCTGCAGAATAGTTACAATTTTTTAATAATCACAGAAACGTGCGCTGCCAGGCGCACCCATAAAAAGAATCCCCGATGTAATGAACACCGGGGATTCTTTTTATGACTTATTGTCATTTTTATTATTTTAAAATCTTGATCTGGCCGATCAGAGGAACTTCCTTCTCCTGCTCCTGGCAAGCATAAATCAGACCCATGATCCAGCATACAAACAGAAAGATGCTTAAGATAGTGCCAACAATACCACCTACATAAGGAATGTAGTTGATTACTGCTGCAACGATCTGGCCGATCAGAATAACCAGAGCCTGATTCAGATGGAACTTAGCACCCTCTTTGTCACCTGCGCAAAAAGCAACGATCCAGCCGATCCAGGTAATGTAAGCAATGATACCCGTAGTTTTTTTATTCATGTTTTCTCCCTCTGCACTTTTGTGCGATAAAATATTCTGTATATGTAAAAAATGCAAATACAGTCATAATGTAATGTGAAACTTCAGAAGCAAAATATTCTTCAGAATAAAGTTCCCTATCATGATCCCTACCGCCGCATACAGATGCCATTCATGAAAGCGCCAGCCTTTGATCCTGCCAATATGTAATCTGGCAAGGGTCTGACTTAGCATAAAACCTCCAAAGATAACAACAGTATACGTAACCAGTGGATGATACCAGGTGGCCAGTAGCGGATGTCCAGTAAGCAGTGCACTTACCGCTCTCGTTCCACCACAGCCGGGACAGTAAATCCCAAATAATCGATAGACCACGCAGGTATATCCCTGCAGTCTCGGAATGATTATATGAAGATACAGAAAGCTTCCGATGCTTCCGACCAGCAGAAATATCCATCCTGCAATATAAAGCTGATCTTCCAGGCTCCGCTGGTTTTTAGTAGTAGTTTGCAAGTTCACTCATAAATGCTACAGAAAATACAGCAGCTAAGATTGTAATGATAATTCCCAGTACAATACCAATGATAGAACAGATCAGTCCAGCCTTTGCCAGGCCGGTCTTGCCCTGCTTGTTGGCAAATACTGCGCAAATGATACCACCGATTCCAAACAGTGCGCCGATCCATCCGGTGCAGCATCCAAGTACGATGGAAAGGATACCCAGTACCAGGCTGACAATAGCCAGTACATTGTTTTCTTTGTTCTCCGGCTGCTGTACAGGAGCTGTTGCAGCTGCCTGAGGCTGTACATTTGCGGTATAATCCTGATAATTGTTCACAGGCTGTTCTGTTACCGGGGTCTCCTGTACAGTTTCTGCTGCGGAGCTTACTTCTGTTGCAGTAGTATCTACTGTAACATTGTTTTCATTTTCAAAATTCTGTCCGTCCATTTTCTCCTCTTTCTGGCCTGGAAAAGGCCTGATATTAATCTGCCAGGGGATTACCCTTGCCGTCTGTGTCGATCTTGCCGGTCAGGATCATGATACCTTCTACCAGTCCCCAGATACCTACACCCATAACAATGAATACGCCGACTACCACACAGCATAAAAGGATTCCCACGATGGAAAGTACCAATTGGGTAACTGCCTTACCGGTATAGCCAAGATAGAAATTATGTACGCCGAACGTACCAAGGAAAATTGCCAACAGACCGGCTACCAGTTTGGATTTTGCATCCGGTGCCGGTGCCTGCTTATTGGCTACGCCACAGTTTAAACATACTGCTGCATCCGGAGCTAAAGGCTTACCGCAGTTATGGCAGTAATTATTCCCCTGTCCCTTGGCCACACCGCACTTTACGCACATCACAGCTTCGTCTGTCATATAAGGCTCGCCGCAATTCTTACAAAAGTACATTTATTCTTCCTCCCTCTTTTTTGTTCCTGACTCATTTCTCAGTCATTACTGTACATTATACAGGATGTTTGTATATTTTACCAGTGTTATTTTCACATTATAGGCTCTCATAACGTGCAATTTCTACCGGAAAACGAAGTTATTTCCGCCTTTTGTCACAAAATATGAATAATTTCCGATACAATTCGTAATATCCAAAAACTGCCATGACAGAGAATACCGGAATGGTATTATATAGATATCTGGCTCTTGCCTCGAATAACATAACAAATAAAAACATACCGATAAATGTAACGATCATCACAGTAGAAAGACACAGCCGGTCAGACAGGTTCTCTTCTGTCCGGTATTTGGGTCTGCGGATTGTTGACGCCGCCGTCCACAAAAGCATACCGGCCTCTGTTATGACTCCCAACAGTACAAAAAGCCATAATCCCTGGCTGATCGTCGTAAACCAGATATAATTGCTGCCGTCCTGCCAGTAAAAAGCCCTCAGAGGTTCTTTCCAGGAGCTGTCTATGTTCAACGGATATTCCCACGCCTGAAAATACCCTTCCTGATACCAGCTGAACGTCCCGTCGTTAAAATTCATGACCTGCTTACGCAGCCAGAACCGGATTGTACCCCAAATACCACGATCACCGATTCTTTTGCGGATTCCTTCCATCTCATATTGTATCCGGGTATTTTTATCCGTACCAGCAAAAGATCGTACGATCTCAAGTCCCTCTCCGGAACAGGCCCCGGTAGTATCCTCATTGAGGCCGTTATACATATAATTACTCCAGCCGATCTCCATATCCGCATTATAATCATACTGTACGGAACAGTAGATTCCATGCTTACAGAAAGCCCCAAGTCCGAAAGCCGCTATCAGAAGCAAGATTTTTAAGCCGATCTTCTGCAGCCGCTTACGCATTGGCACCTCTTCCCAGGCGGACCATACCAGATCCACCAGTACTACCGCAATCAATGTGACATAGCAGGTGGCTTTCATGATTCCGCCAAGGCACCCCAGAAACATTATCAAAAACCATAAAAGGTATTTCCGTTTTCTCCCATTCTTCCGGAACAATGAATACAGTAGAAGAATCAGGATCGGCATGGCAATGGTGCTTCCGTCCGTATAGGGAATAATCTTCCAGGGAGAGATTCCCAGAAAGATGCTCTGAAAGACCAGGGCAATCACGGAAATTCCAAGGTTCCTGCTGACCTGAAGGACCAGAAGTACTGAACAGAATACCGCCAGTGACAGCATGACGCACTGGAACTGGATCCAGATAAATTCCGGATTGTAGGGATACCCCTTAAGTCCTGAGGCAAAAGAATACAACTGATACAAAAGCCATGTAACGGGAATATTATTACTGTAGATCGTATAGTAATCGTCATACCCCAGTGTCTGGCCCTCATAAAGCCAGCGGGCGGAATTGGCCACCATGCCGCAATCCCAGCCACCGTAAAATGCAATGCATTTGGATATTTTTATATTCACAAGACAGAACAGAATACAGACTGCCAGTGTGATCCCGGTAAACCAGACTGCTATGCGTCCGGTGTAAGGAATCTTTCGCAGAAAATAGTACGCTGCCCCCAGTACAGCCACTCCGATCACCGCGCACAGGGATAGTACTTTATTTCCCTCCACGGTAATGATCTTATGCATTTCGTTGTAGTTCATATTGGTCCCGTAGAATACTATATAATAGAAAACAGGAAGAAACAGTACAAGCAAAAGCACTGACAGTGTTGCTGTACTGATACATTTTTTCTTCATTGTCAGAAATTCCTTTCCATTCTTGTTCACAAAATACTATTGGTAATATTTTAGCATTTCTCTGAACTATTTACAATGTAACTACAGAAAATCGATCCCGTAGATCCTCTCTACCGGAATTTCTGTTCCCTGTATCCGAAGGCTTTTTGTGTTCTCATCGATTTTGCGGACACAGCCTTCTACGGCAGTATAACTGCCGCCGTCCTTTTTCTCATCCGGCACAAAATAAATAATTTTCACCGGTACTGTGTCCAGCAGATGCTGTTGCAAATAAGAAATCTGGCGGTCGATCTCCTGCTTCCTGTCCTCATCCAGTTCCACAAAACGGTCTGTCCGGCGGGCCGTTTCTCTCAGAGCGTCATCATATCCCGCCAATGCTGCAAACGGTGAAAACTGTGCAGCACGGTCCTGTAAAGCCATTCGGGGATGGGTGGCTGACACCGGGTGAGGCAGATGGAGCATGTCCTTATATTTTTCATTCATCTTTTTACTCTTTTCCTGTTATCGGATTTTGTGGTCCGATAAATATTATGCCTTATGTCCGCCAATCTGACGGTTCCTGTCTATGGTTGTGGCTCCCTCCTGCAGATCGGCAGCCTTCAGAATCGCATTCTTTCCATACTTTGATTTTACGCTTAGCATTGCTTCCTGCAAGTGTTTTTCTTTTTCCAGCCGTTCCTTTTCCAGCTGCTTTGTTTCCCGGGAAGTTTCCTTCTGCCCCGTTTGCAAAAAGCCTCCGGAGAACAGATCCAGCTGTTCGTAGAACGGCTCTTCCTTTACGCTGTCCGCATCCTTTAGATGATTGGCCACCAGAGTGATTCTTCGGGTCAGCAGCATGGGATCTACAATCCGTTCATATAATCCCATTGTTGTCTCTGTAATCCTGCTGACTGACGCAGTCATTGCATCAAGGTTTCCAGTGCCGTGGGCATGCTTCGGCACGCTTCTGCCATAACGATCTACCGTGATTTCACCATGATAATGATCTGCGATCTCCGGAATCTTCAGGTTGTCAATATCATAGCCAACAGTCAGCACGATCTGATCTGTGACCAGCTTTTTTTCCACCAGATCCATTGCCAGCTGTTCTGCCATTTCCCGGACTACGATCTTGGCCTGCATAAAATCCGTGGCGCAATGCAGTACCTGACCGGAGCTGATACAGTTAGTCTCCGGTCGATAGGATTTGATCAGGTCCATGGTCACCGGCTCATACCCCCAGGCATGATCGATCAAAAGCTCCGCATTGATGCCGAACATCCGGTACAGCAAATCTTCGTTATAGTAATCTCCCGGTCCTCCGATAGAGCATCTGGCCACATCGCCCATGGTAAACATTCCGGCGGCTTCCAGCTTCTTGCGGTATCCGGCGCCGACTCTCCAGAAATCCGTCAACGGCCTGTGATCCCACAAAAGTTCCCGATAGCTGATCTCATCCAATTCGGCGATCCGGACTCCGTTATCATCCGGTTCCATATGCTTTGCTACAATATCCATGGCAATCTTGCACAGGTACAGATTGGTTCCGATTCCTGCTGTGGCGGTCAGCCCTTTTTTCTCCAGAATCTCTGTTGCAATTCTGGATGCTAGTTCTCTCGCTGTCATACCATAGGTCTTCAGGTATTGTGTCACATCCAGAAACACTTCATCAATAGAATAGACATGAATATCTTCCGGTGCGATATATTTCAAATAAATATTATAGATCTGGGTACTATATTCCAGATATCTCGCCATCCGGGGCGTGGCGGTCACAAAACCAACTTCCAGTTCCGGATGCCTCTGCAATTCATCCGCAAAGGTGCTTTTTCCCAAAAATCTGCCGCCAGGGGACCGCACTTTCCGCATGGCATTTACTTCTCTTACTTTGGAGATCACTTCGAACAGTCTTGCCCGTCCCGGGATTCCATAGGATTTCAGAGAGGGAGATACCGCCAGGCAGATGGTCTTCTGCGTCCGGGAAGCATCCGCCACCACCAGATTCGTATTCAAAGGATCCAGCCCTCTGTCAACGCACTCCACGGAGGCATAAAAAGACTTCAGATCCATGGCAATATAAGTATGGGATTGTGATTCCATTGCTGCCTCCTTTCAAACACTTTCTATAAATGATTATAGCAGAATGCATGTTCGATTACAAAGTAATTTTGTGGAAAAAAAGACTCCCGAACAATGTCGGGAGCCTTGAAATCCTTGATTTATCTGATTTTATGTTTTAGAACTTACCAGCCTTAGCAGCTTCCTCGATGGATACAGCAACAGCTACGGTAGCACCTACCATCGGGTTGTTGCCCATGCCGATCAGACCCATCATCTCAACGTGTGCAGGTACGGAGGAAGAACCAGCGAACTGCGCGTCAGAGTGCATACGGCCCAGAGTATCGGTGAAACCGTAAGAAGCGGGACCTGCAGCCATGTTATCGGGATGCAGAGTACGTCCGGTACCGCCGCCGGAAGCTACGGAGAAGTACTTCTTGCCTGCTTCCAGTCTCTCCTTCTTGTAAGTACCAGCTACGGGATGCTGGAATCTGGTAGGATTGGTAGAGTTACCGGTGATGGATACGTCTACGTTCTCCTTCCACATGATAGCTACACCTTCGGGAACGCTGTTAGCGCCGTAGCAGTTAACCTTAGCACGAAGTCCCTCAGAGTAAGCAATTCTCTCTACCTCGGTAACGGTATTGGTGTAAGGATCATAAGAGGTCTCTACAAAAGTAAATCCGTTGATACGGGAAATGATCTTTGCAGCATCCTTACCAAGACCGTTCAGGATAACACGTAAAGGCTTCTGACGAACTTTGTTAGCCTTCTCTGCGATACCGATCGCACCTTCTGCTGCTGCGAAGGACTCATGTCCAGCCAGGAAACAGAAGCAGTCGGTATCCTCTTCCAGTAACATCTTGCCCAGGTTACCATGACCAAGACCTACCTTACGGGTATCCGCAACGGAACCGGGAATACAGAATGACTGTAAGCCTTCACCAATTGCTGCTGCTGCTTCAGATGCCTTTCTGCAGCCTTTCTTGATTGCGATTGCAGCGCCTACAGTGTAAGCCCAGCAAGCATTTTCAAAACAGATGGGCTGGATCTTCTTAACCTGATCGTATACATCCAGACCAGCATCTTTCGTGATCTTCTCTGCTTCTTCGATAGAGGAGATACCATAGCTGTTCAGTACAGCGTTGATCTTATCAATACGTCTTTCATATGATTCAAATAAAGCCATTTTTTCTGTCCTCCTGTATCTTATTGTTTTCTGGGATCGATGATCTTAACTGCATCATCTACACGACCGTACTGGCCCTTAGCCTTTTCCCATGCAGTGTTAGCATCGTCACCCTTCTTGATGAAGTCAGTCATCTTGCCAAGGTTAACGAACTGGTAACCGATGATCTGATCATCCTTGTCCAGAGCGATACCGGTTACATAACCTTCTGCCATCTCCAGATAACGGGGACCCTTCTTCAGAGTACCGTACATAGTACCAACCTGGCTTCTTAAGCCCTTACCGAGGTCTTCCAGACCTGCACCGACAGGCAGACCTTCCTCAGAGAATGCACTCTGGGTACGTCCGTATACGATCTGTAAGAACAGCTCTCTCATAGCGGTATTGATTGCATCACATACAAGGTCAGTATTTAAAGCTTCCATAACGGTCAGACCGGGCAGAATCTCAGCAGCCATAGCTGCGGAGTGGGTCATACCGGAACATCCAACGGTCTCAACCAGAGCCTCCTGGATGATGCCTTCCTTAACGTTCAGGGTAAGCTTACATGCACCCTGCTGAGGTGCACACCAGCCCACACCGTGAGTCAGACCGGAAATATCCTTAACTTCTTTTGCCTGCACCCATTTTGCCTCTTCGGGAATGGGAGCACAACCATGATGTACGCCCTGTGCAACGGGACACATTTCTTCAACTTCTTTTGAATAAATCATGTGAAATCTCCTTTCAATATGTACTTATAATACTATTGATAAAATAATATCATAATGGTCATGTTCATTCTCTCATATTTCCTTTAAAAAATCTAGGGGTTTTGACAATTTTTTTCAATAGTTTATAGAAATAAACACCGTATCCCCAATGAACTGCATGGGAAATACGGTGCTTTGTGATTGTTGAAAATCAATTATCAACAGCTTACCAACTCTTGATAAAGGTATCGATGTAGTTGTCCAGACACTTTTTAATGACTTCAATCGCTTCTTCTCTGTTGCCCTTTTCATTGACTGCGGTAGTCTTGTTCTCCAGTGCCTTGTATACCGTGAAGAAATGCTCCATTTCATCCACCACATGACCCGGCAGTTCGGAAATATCATGGTAGCAGTTATAATTGGGATCATTGAAAGGAACCGCAATGATCTTTTCGTCATTTTTACCGTTGTCCAGCATGGAGATCACGCCGATAGGATACGCTCTTACCAAAGTCATGGGCTGTACCGGCTCGGAGCACAGTAACAGTACATCCAGCGGATCCCCGTCATCACCGTAGGTTCTGGGAATAAAACCGTAGTTCGCAGGATAATGGGTGGAGGTATGCAGGATACGATCCAGGATCAGAAGGCCTGTCTCCTTGTCCAGTTCATACTTGTTCTTGCTGCCCTTGGAAATCTCGATGACACAGACAAAATCTGTGGGAGTGACTCTCTGGGTGCTCATAGTGTGCCAAATACTTCCATTTACTTCTTTCATAAATCTTCTCCTCTTCCTCTATAGTTATTTCCGACAGATGTCTTTGCATACAGGACAAAATATCCAGCCGGAGAATACGCAGATTATCCGCCTGTAGCGGGTCGCAAGTGCTTATCTGCGGATCTGACCGTTTCCATGTATCTTGTATTTATAGGAGGTCAGCTCCTTCAGGCCCATGGGGCCTCTGGCATGCAGCTTCTGGGTGCTGATACCGATTTCTGCACCAAATCCAAACTCGAAACCGTCTGTAAATCTTGTGGAGGCATTGACATAAACACAGGCTGCATCCACTTCGTTTAAAAATTTCTCTGCAGTCTCCGTATTTTCCGTCACGATACATTCGGAATGCTTCGTATTGTAACGGTTGACATGGGCAATGGCCTCTTCCACGCTGTCCACAGTCTTGACAGACAGAATATAATCCAGATACTCCGTACCGTAATCTTCTTCTGTAGCGGGAATGCAGTCCGGCAGGATCTCCCGGGTGCTTTCGTCTCCCCGCAGTTCTACGTTCTTCGTCTTCAGGGCTTCCGCCATCTTCGGAAGGAACTTATCCCGGACGGCACGATGCACCACCAGAGACTCACAGGCATTGCAGACACCGATCCGCTGGGTCTTGGCATTCATCAGTATTTTTACCGCCATATCCACATCCGCATCCTTGTCCACATAGACGTGGCAGTTGCCGGTTCCGGTCTCTATGACGGGGATCGTGCTGTTCTCCACCACGCTGCGGATCAGTCCCGCACCGCCTCTTGGGATCAGCACATCCACATATTCCTTCATCTTCATAAACTGCGCAGTGACCGCACGATCCGTATCTTCGATCAGCTGTACGGCAGTCCTGGGCATACTGCAGGCTTCCAGTGCATCCTGTAATACTTTGACAATAGCGATATTGGAATGAATGGCATCGCTGCCTCCCTTTAAGATCACTGCATTTCCCGTCTTAAAGCACAATCCGAAGGCATCCGCCGTCACGTTGGGACGAGCCTCATAGATAATGCCGATAACCCCTAACGGTACTCTGACTTTATCGATTTTCAGTCCGTTGGGACGTTCGAAATGTTCCATGGTCTCACCGATGCAATCCGGAAGAGCCGCAATCTGCCGAAGGCCCTCTGCAATCTGCGCGATTCTCTCTCCGGTAAGCTTCAGACGATCCAGCAGTCCCGGATTCATTCCGTTGTTTTTCCCGTTTTCCAGATCCAGTACGTTGGCTGCAAGGATCTCTTCCTGCCTTTCACACAGATCATTTGCCGCTGTCTGCAGCGCCTTGTTTTTCTCTTCTGTAGTAAGCTTCTGCAATACATATTTGGCATCGCAGGCATTTTTTCCCAGTTCTAAAAGTTCCGACATTCCTTCCCCGCCTTTCCAAAACCAAAGATTTATACCAAAATCACCTGATAGGGCTTTACATCTGTCTCTTCCACAGGAACACTTTCGACCTGCTGGCAGCGGAACCCGACAGCAATACTGCGAAGTCTTAAGGCTTCCCTGTCTGCCAGATAGCGGTCATAAAATCCGCCGCCGTATCCCATCCGGTTGCCCAGGGGATCAAATACACTTCCCGGCATCAGAAGCAGACAGTTTGCTGCCTCTTCGGGAGCATATTCATAGCTCTCCGTATTGCCTTCCGGCTCCAGGATTCCCTTATAGCCCTCTTTCAATTCCGTCAGGGATTGAATCCGGTAAAAACGCATTTCCTGACCTTCCACCTTCGGAACATAGACACGTTTGCCATCCTGCAGGGCATTCTCCAGAATCTCTGTCGTGCAGATTTCATTTCCGTAGCTGACAAAGCCCAGAATCGTATCCGAGAGGTAATACCACTGGTGTCCCAGAATCCGCTCGGTAATGAGAAGATTCCCTCTCTCCCGTTCCGGCTCCGTCAGTGCCGCCCTGCGGGCCAGCACTTCCCTGCGCAGTTTCTTTTTCACTTCTCTGCGTTCTTCTGTGCTCATTTCTTCTTTTTATAGGACGGCTTTAATTTTTCAATGGTGCCGTCCGGCCTTTCGATTTCGATGCTGTCCAGCTGCGCCTTCATATTGCGCTTGATGCTGTCCACGTATTCCTGTCTGAGAATGGACTGTTCCAGCTTTTCTTCGTCGGTCAGTCCCTCGCTCTGAGATTTATGATAAAGCTCATTGATGCGCTTTATTCTTTCATCCATATTCATAATGTATTCCTCTTTTCGTTGACGTATCATCACTGATTTTTGTGCAGATTCTGTACAAATTCCGGCAGATCAAAGCTTTCATCCTTATGTGCCACGAATAAAGTACCTTCGTTTTCACCGGATAACAGACGATGAAGTACTCCGATGTCCTTGCTGTTGGCAATGATCATATCCACATCCGAACTGGTGGCAATCTTCGCCGCGATCATTTTGGTATTCATGCCGCCGGTCCCCACATTACTGCCGGTACTGGCCTTGCCCATATGCATGAATTCCTCCGTGAGTTCATCCACCTGTTCGATAAATTCCGCATTGGGATTCTGCCTGGGATCATCGGTGTAGAGGCCATCGATATCTGACAACAGGATCAGCAGATCTGCATCGATCAGTGCTGCCACAATAGCCGACAGGGTATCGTTGTCACC
The DNA here is from genome assembly GCF_003480225.1 of Clostridium sp. AM34-9AC. NCBI lineage: Bacteria > Bacillati > Bacillota > Clostridia > Eubacteriales > Clostridiaceae > Clostridium > Clostridium sp. AM34-9AC. The sequence goes on along the minus strand of NZ_QUIU01000015.1, from coordinate 52,257 downwards.
GATCTCAATCTCGTAGGTCGCTACCGTATCATTTTCATTGACAACGGGAATTGCTCCCATTTTCAATAGCTGGGTGAAGGTATTATGGGCATTGTAGCGGTTCAGATTGTCCACGATGGTATTTTTCGTCATCAGGATCTGTGCTGCCACCTGATTGTACTCCGCAAAAAGCTTCTGGTAGGTCATCATCAGTCTTGCCTGGCCGATGGCGGAACAGGCCTGCTTGATCGCCATGGATTCTGCCTGAGTCTGCCCCTCCGTAGTCTTTAAATGCACTGCCTGTTTTCCGGCGGCAATAGCACCGGAAGTCACAAGTACGACTTCTTTCCCCTGATTGCTGATATCGCAAAGCTCTCTTACCAGCTTTTCCAGACGGATATAATCCAGGTCTCCCGTCTCGGCATGCTGTAAGGAGGAAGAACCGATCTTAACGACGATTCTTTTCTTATCCTTGATTTGTTCCCTTATATTATTCACGTGATTGCCTTTCTAAGTCCATATTATTACAGTAATATTCAGCGCCTCCCCCGAAAAACCGATCTGCAGGATGCAATCTCTGAATATTTGAATCATATAACATTTTCTGCCATACGTCAACGCTGTAGCGGAGCAAACTGTGAAGCGATCTGTTCTGCTACGCGGATACCGTCCATGGCGGCGGAAGTGATTCCTCCGGCATATCCGGCCCCCTCTCCACAGGGATAGCAACCCCGGATGGCAGACTGTAACTCTTCATCCCGTTCGATCCGCACCGGGGAAGACGTCCTGCTTTCCACACCGGTCAGGATCGTTCCCGGAGAGGCAAAGCCGTGGATCTGTCTGTCAAAGCTGTCCATCCCCTCCACGAAGGCCCGGTTACACTCTGCCGGAAGAATTCCGGTAAGATCCGCCCATTCATAAGCACCTTTACACTGTGGTTCCAATGCTTCCGGGCCACTTCTTTGTACTCCGTCCGTTTCCGCAGGATGCTCTCCGGTGACTTTCTCCCTGAAATCTCCGTACCGCTGTACCGGCAGTTTCCCATCGCATAATTCATAAGCTCTCTGTTCCAGTCCCCGCTGGAATTCGATTCCTGCCAGTGGATGATCGGAACCGTAATCCGCAGGAGTCACCGCAACGATAATGGCGCTGTTGGCATTTTTCCCGTCACGGCCGCTGTAGCTCATACCATTGACCGCCAGTCTTCCCGGCTCGGAAGATGCGTTGACCACATAGCCGCCCGGACACATACAGAAAGAATACACTCCTCTGCCGGTGCTTGTCTTAGCCGTCACCTTATAAGCCGCTGCACCCAGACCTTTTACCGACTCAGCGCCATACTGACTCATATTGATCAGGCTCTGGGGATGCTCCACACGGAATCCCACTGCAAAAGATTTCGCCGACATGGGAAACTGCTTCCGGTACAACATGGAAAAAGTATCTCGGGCACTGTGCCCCGGTGCCAGTACCACCTGCTCACAGGGGAGCACTTCCGTGTCATTCACCTTTACTCCTGTGACCTGCCCGTTCTCTGTAAGGATCTCCGTCATCTGACTATGAAATCGGACTTCCCCACCCATACGCAATATTTCTTCCCGCATGCTTTTTACCACTTTGCTCAGGACATCCGTACCAATATGGGGCTTGGCCTGATAAAGAATTGCCGGATCAGCACCGTGCTTTACGAAAGTTTTCAATACTTCCGTATTTCTGCCGTATTTGTCCTTTACCAAAGTATTCAGTTTACCATCCGAAAAAGTTCCGGCACCGCCTTCTCCAAACTGCACATTGGAATCCGGCTTTAATCTGCCCGTCTGCCAGAAAGCTTCTACATCCGCCTGTCTGGCATCCACGTCTGCACCCCGTTCCAGAATGACAGGTGCATAGCCGTGCTGTGCCAGATAATATCCGCAAAAAAGTCCAGCAGGACCCATTCCGATGATCACAGTGGGATGCTTCTGCTGCGTTGAACCTTCTGCAGGAAAAAGATATTCCGTTTTTTCGGTCAGCAGAACATTGGCTTTTCCAAGTCTGCGGCAGGCATCCTTATATACTTTTTCTTCCTTTTTCACCGTTACATTCACACTGTAACTGTAAAAAAGTGCCGGCTTTTTTCTGGCATCCAGAGACTGCCTTACGATCTGCAGTTCGAGGATATCCGCCGCCGGGATCCGTAAGTACTGTGCCGTCTTATGTATAAGCTGCTCCCGGGTATGATCTACCGGAAGCTTCAGCTGATTTAATCTGATCATTTTCATCCTCATATCTTTCAATGACCTGCCGCCTTTCCGGAGCTTTTGCACCTTACGCAGGCATACGTCACGTGTAAAAAATTATTTTATGCTAACGCAGCGTGGTATCCCGCCAGATAACCACTGCTCCAGGCCCATTGGAGATTATAGCCCCCGCATCGGCCATCCACGTCCAGGATCTCCCCCGCAAAATAGACCCCGGGGCAGATCTTTGATTCCATAGTAGGCTTTATTTCCCGTACATCCACGCCTCCGGCGGATACCTGTGCATTTTCGTAAGGATTGCTCTCTGTGATATGCAGTTTCAGGTTACGGCAGAGATTATAATAAGCATGAATCTTTTCCTCCGGGATCTCCTTCATGGGAGTAGCCAGACGAATCCCTGCCATTTTTAGCAGCGCAGCGGTCAGTTTTTTATGTAACATTCCGGTAAAGAATTCCTCTGCTGTCCGGTCTCCCTGTAAAAGTTTCCGCCCTGCCTGTAATTCTTCATAGCTTTCCTGTGTCAGATCCGGCAAAAAGTCAATCTGTGCTGTCACGTTCCGCCTGTCCCTGAGCAGATAGTTCACCCTGCGGCTTAGCTGGAAAATGGGAATGCCTGAGATGCCGTAATCCGTCAGCTGTAGTTCTCCCCGTTCCCGGCATATTTCCCCGCCGTCACAGAAGACCCGGATCTCACTGTCCGCCCGGACACCGGCAATCCCCTTTAGCAGGTCGGTCTCCTGACAGCGCAGCTGCACCAGTGCGGGCACTGAAGGAATGCAGGTGTGTCCCATTTTTTTTGCAATTTTAAATCCACTGCCGTCCGATCCGGTAGCCGGTGCGGCTTTTCCACCACAGGTCACAATCGCCGCATCGAACTGCCATGTCTTTTCTCCGTCACTGACCTGCAGCTTTCCGGAGGCCAGTTTTTCGACCTTTGTGATCTTGCACTGATACTGTATCTCCACACCGAGTGCCTGTAATTCATAACGCAGCACGTCCAGCACCGCAGCCGCCTGCTCACACACGGGATATAGATAGCCGTTTTTCTCCTTTACCATCAGACCGATACTTTGGAAAAAGCGTATCGTATCCTCCGTATCAAAATGTTCCAGCACATCCCGGATCCATTCCAAATCTCCACCGTGATAACACTCCACGGAAAGCGCACGATTTCCCAGATTGCATTTCCCGTTTCCTGTCTGCAATATTTTCTTTCCCACACGGTCATTACGCTCCAGGATCGTCACCTGTGCGCCTTCTTTTGCCGCGGTTATGGCTGCCATCATTCCGGCAGCGCCTCCGCCGATCACACCGATCTGTTTTTTCATCTGCATCACCTTTATTCAGAATTCTAGGACGAATACGTCTCCAGAAAATCATACAATGTTTCTTCATCCGGAACAAACAGCATGTCCATGATCTGGAGCTGTATCTGTTCCGGCAATTCTTCCAGCGAGATCCCGGTATTGATATATACCGTGGATCTGTCTTCCAGATAGACCACCACTTCATTGTCCGACACCGCCAGATAAAAACTTGCGCTGGGCTGGACATAACGGTAATCCATACGGACCATTACTTTTTCCCGGGAAAAAGACAATACCTCCAACCCCACAAAGCCCCGCTCGATCTCCGACAATGGCGGATGGGCCGCATAGAGTTCCATGGTCTCCAGAAAATTTTCCCTGTTCATCCCAATATATTTATGTGGGATCTTCCATGAGGTCTCCACTGTGGTACCCCGTACAATATCTGCCTCTTCCAACACATATTCAGTATCCGCACAAAGTGTCTCCCCGGAGGCTGCCGCCTCCACACTGGGTGCCACCTCATAAGGATCTGTGTCTGCCGCAGTCTCCTCTTCCGTGAGCGGCAGGGCAAGTCGGTTCTCATTCAGATCCTGCCATTGTCCGGGATAGAAAAAATGAATGCCCCAGACACCAAGAAAGATTCCAAGAATTAAAAACACAACCGGAATCACAAAAAAGTAACTGATACGTTTTACAAATTTCATACTGCCTCACATCCATGATGTTTCTATTGACTCTTTGTATCAGTATCAGTTATTTTATCGAAAATATACATCCGTAAAACAGTTTTAGAGCAGCCGGAGCGTTTTTCCGAAAGCACGCAGCACTTTACCGCCGGGAACATAATTCAGATCCTGTCCACGGAAACTGCGTAACATCAAAAGCAAAAACCAGTAGACCGCACCGGTGATCACCAGTTCCAGCAGCACCGTTACCATCGCCCCCAGATGGGGCAGGCAGATCTTCTCCAGCCCAAAAGCCAGCAATCCGCAGGCACAGCAGCTTCCGGCGGGAATTGCCAGTGTCCGCAACAGATCCGGCCAGGTCTTCATTCGAAGGCAGGCAAGTATGCCGAGAACAATTCCTCCCGCTGCCGTCCCCAGCACAAGGCTTAAAGATAATGCCGTTGTTGTATTTCCCGTATTCAGAAGAATCAGCAATATCACGATGCTCACGATATCCAGAATGCCGTATCCTGCCAGGAGCAGATGCTTTTCCCCCCGAAGTTCCAGTATCTCCGAAAAATAAAACAAAAGCAGAAGCCACAGAATCAGCGAAGATCCCGTAGTGAACAAACCGGTAAGTGCCATTTCCGCAGATTTATCCAAAGCCTGTGACAGTGGTGTTGCCAGTACCGCGATCCCTGCCGTGAAAAAGAATCCATGTACCACCGTCCCCTGTACTCCTGCCTGAAATGCAGTTCTGGCATATCTTTCTTCTTTTTTACGGATATGGCTGCCGGTTCTGGCCACCCCCGGCAGAATTCCCGCACTTAAAATTGCTACGGGCATCAGGATCGTGATCAGATATCTGCCGACGAAAATACCATACGCAGAAACGGATGCATAAATATCCGTCGATCTTTTCTGGAAGAAAAGCAGGCCGATCCACAAAGGCAGTAATAAAAACATGTCTCTGAGAATATCCCCACCCATAGGAATCAGTAATGTACGCAGCTGCAAGGAGAAAGAGTCCGTTCCCTTCATACCGCTTTCCGCTTCTCTTCTGCCTGCCATGCTGCCACGGTAGATCACAAAGACAAATAGCAGTACCAACACCTCCGAAAGCAGCATTCCCACTGCGATACCCATGGCTCCGTACATGGATGTAAAGTCTGCCCTTTTTAATAAAAGACTTACTTTCTCCCCGTAGTTCCGGAAAATCCCCAGGAACACCAGACCCAGGCCCAGGAAAAATACCTGCCGCAGCACCGAAGATACCGCAGATGGCATTTCCGAACCTTCACTCTGAAAATATCCTAAAAATACCGACTGGATACAACGAAGAAAAAGTGCCGGGCTTAAGATCCACAGGATCATGCTTCCGTAAGGCACCAGAAAGACTTTTTCCAAAAGAATCCAGCCCAGACTCATGCACAAAACAGTCCCAAGAAGTCCCTCTGCGATCTGGAACAGCATCATGTTCTTACGCATTCTGGAGACATTCCGATACTGCCCCCTGGCATTTCTGCCCCGAAGCATTCTGCCCATTCTGTCCGGCAGATTTTTCCCGGTAAGCACCCAGAACAGGGCAAATACCAGAACAGCCGCTGCCAGATATCCCAGGCCGTTATCTCCGATGCTTTTCCCGAACACCCAGATATTGATACAGGCAAGGACATAGGAAAAACTCTGTATTTGTCTTCTTTTTACTTCCACCTGATTCATGTAAGCTACCTTTACGTGTATGACACGCCCTTTTTAATCTCTTGTAATTCCAAGGGATGCGAGAACCTGCTCCTGCTTTGCCTCCATTACCTTTGCCTCATCTTCTTCCATATGGTCATAGCCACACAGATGAAGCATACTGTGAGCGACCAGAAATGCGAACTCTCTCTTCTGGCTGTGTCCATAGCTTTCCGCCTGCTCTTTGACCCGGTCCACAGAAATAATGATATCCCCGAGGATCAGTTCTCCTGTATCCGGATCAAAATAATCTGCCTCTCTGTCCTCAGAGATTTCAAAATCCCCAGGCTCATCGAAATCCAGATTGGGGAAGGACAATACATCAGTCTCCCGGTCAATCTTCCGGTATTCCTTATTGTAAGCATGAATACCGTCATTGTCTGTCAACAGTACATTTAACTGGATCTCATAGGGACATCCCTCCATATCCAGAACCGCCGTGGCTACCTGCTCCACGGTCTCCTCTATGGGGAAACTGTTTTCCCCATTTGAAAATGTCTCATCGGTTTCATTTTCAACGTAAAAAGTCATAGTATAATTTCTCCTCCTTGAATATCTTCTGCATCCGGTTCCAGTCCCTTAAGGACAGGTCACATTCGCTGAAAATACCTTTTTCCCGGATTCTCTCAAAAATCCTGTCAATCACCTGCTCATAATCCGGCTTCTTCTCCGGTTCCTTCTGCAACAGCAAAAGGATCGCACTGACTACCGCATCCGAACAATACAGCACTGCGGTCTCCGCTTTTTTGTATTTCCGGGTTCCTTTATATTCTTCCAGGATCTCCGATGCGCCTGCCGGGAATTCCATATCCGGTGTCTCCTGCATAAGATCCCAGCCTTTTCTGTGATATAATCCGGCACATTTCAGGGCATCCCTGTCCAGTTCCAGCTTATTTGCGATCCGCTCACAGAAATAGGCTGTATGTACACACAGGAAATATTCGGATCGGTCTTCCTCGCGGTACTTTACCAGTACCTGATTCTCGGTGTCATTCAGTTCCAGATATTTTACACGATCCCTGAACACCACTGTACCCGAAAAAATTTTCAAAATACCCAGAAGCAGTATTCCCGACACGATCAGATTTGCTGCCGGAACCAGAAACTGTTCCAGACTTAAATGTTCATTGGCAAGCAGTACCACATTTGCGGTCTCGCACAGCAAAAGGCAGAACAGAGATAAGAACAGGGGGATCCCGATGGCAAATTCCTGCTCTAAATGCTGGAAAAGACAGGCTGCAAAAACACCGCTGATAAAATACAGGAAAAAAATGCCCACCGACTGTCCCCACAGCGTGGCAATCATCAGAAACACCCCGGAAAACACAATTCCCACTGATAGATTGCTGAACAGGGACAATACCACAAAGACCGCCAGAAACGGCCATCCTCCCGCCGGAAGGAATGCACAGGCCAGCGAAAACAAAAGGCTGCACCAGACAGCGGTCCAGAATCTCATCAGGTGCTCTCCGTTATCATAATCCAGGCGGGAATCCACTACCTCCCTGCGCAGGAAAAATCCTGACACTGCAAGTCCCAGTGCTGCCATCACGGCATCCCGCAGGGCATTTTCCACAGACAACTGTTTTCCCAAAAGTCCCAGTCCGTAGACTGCGGCACCTCCGATCAGTACCGTAAGGATCTCCGGCAGCAAAAACCGCGAAAATCCGTTTTTCTCTTTGTTCTTCATATTTATCTGTTTCCTTTATCCGGACGTTTGTTTAATCTCGGACTTCTTTTGCTTTTGATCGTCCGGGCTTCATAGTCATCGTAAGCTTTTACGATCTTCTGTACCAGCGGATGTCTTACCACGTCTTTGCTGGTCAAGGTACAGAAGGCAATATCATCGATATTTTTCAGAACTCTGGCTGCTACATCCAGACCGGATTTTGCTCCCACGGGAAGATCCTTCTGGGAGGAGTCACCCGTTACGATCACTTTGGAGCCGAAACCGATACGGGTCAGGAACATTTTCATCTGTGCCGGTGTGGTATTCTGTGCTTCATCCAGAATAATATAGGCATTGTCCAGTGTCCGGCCTCTCATATAGGCAAGCGGTGCCACTTCGATCAGACCCTTTTCCATATTTTTGGCAAAACTTTCCGCTCCCATGATCTGATACAGGGCATCGTACAGGGGACGCAGATACGGGTCTACCTTACTCTGCAGATCACCGGGCAAAAAGCCCAGCTTTTCTCCGGCTTCAATGGCCGGTCTGGTCAGGATGATACGGCTCACCTCGTTGTTCTTAAAAGCGGTGATCGCCATGGCCATGGCCAGATACGTCTTACCGGTACCGGCCGGTCCCAGTCCGAATACGATCATGTTTTTCCGGATGGCATCCACATAAGCCTTCTGCCCCAGGGTCTTGGGCTTGATCGGCTTTCCGCTGATGGTATGGCAGATGCAGTCCGCATCCATCTCCATCAGTTTTTCCTCCTGGTCTTCTTTTCCCATTTCAATGGCATAATCCACGCTCTGTTCTTCGATCTCATTGCCGTGATCCGACAATGCGGTCAGCTGTCGTAATACCCGGGAGGCCTTCGAAACGTTTTCTTCTTCCCCAGTGATCATTACACTTCCGTTGCGGTCCACAATAGTTACCTGAAAATCCTGTTCCAGCTTCTTGATGTACGCATCCTGCATACCGAAGATCTTCTGCATCTGTTCTGTATCCATTTCCAGACGGATTGCTGTCACACTCATTTATGTCTTAATCCTCATTTCTGTCCAAATCTTCTGCTCCGGTATCCTCCGCCCGGGAATCTACCAGACTGACCGCCGCTTCCCGCAGCAAAAGTTCCCCGTGTGCGGTCCAGCCGGCGCGCTTTGTTTCTATTTTAACATCTTTCGAGATTATTTGTACCCCTTTTTCATCTAAAGTTTCAAGAAAATCCATGATTTTTTTCTGTAAAACCGTTTCTGCTTCCGACACTGTATAATAATATTCAGTTTTCTGATACTCTCTGTACGTGATCCTGCCTACCATGCAGGGGATCTGCAGATACTCCAACGCTTTTACGGGACATGCTTCCAGCACGCTGTCATATTGCAAAAAATCCATTTTTTTCTCCGGTTTCCACTCCCGGTCACCGAAATGGATAAAATAGAATGTTTTTTGTCTTCCGGTGTATTTTTTCCGGATATAATCTGCCGGAAGATATGCCTGAAAGGTTCCGGTATGCTCCAGCACTATATCCGCATCCGGGGTCACCGGCCGATATTCCCTGACGGTTCCATCCTCGGCATATATGGGGATCCTGCCTTCCACCAGAATATCTCCTTTTGCCACTTCACTGCCTATGGATACTTTCGGGACACCACAACGCACGATCATATCCGTGATCACCCCGTTGCATTCTGCCACCAGATCTTTTCCTGCCCCTGCCGCATCCTGCACGACTTCTGGAACCGACATATCGTTTTCCTTTACTTCGATCACCAGTCTGGTCCCGTCCAGACGGCCGGAGGTCCAGGTAACCTGCGAAAACTTCCGTCTTATCTGTTTTTCCAGCTCACCTATATTCAGTTCACTCCTTCGCATTCCGGTGTGAATGCCCTCCTGCTCCAGGAAGGAATAGAACACGTCATCCGTCACCTGATAATTGCCAGTCACCTGAATATCCCACACAAATAAAGACGAAATCAGCCAGAAAGCCACCGCCAGAAATAAACCTGCCAGAAACGCTTTTCTGCGCAGCATTCCCGGCACAAAAAAGGGTAGTCCATATCTTTCCGATATGACTACCCTTACTTTTGTCTTTCTGGCGATGGGCCGCAGTTCGTAAAAAGACCGCAGGCCGATGCACATGGTATAAACATCTTCCTGTTTTTCTATATTCCACAGCAATATTCCCTTATTACTGCACAGATTGATAAATCGCTGCGGTGCAAAGCCCCATACCCGGATCTTCACATAACCCTGCAGACGTTTGACCCACTCCGTCATCCTGTTAACCTCTCATCCAAATGATTATTCACGCAAATATCGCAGTGCACTGATATTTCCGCTGATCTTCATATCTTCATTGGTATAATAGTCGATGGAAAGCCTGGTTCCCTCCAGGCACACCTGACAGGTCTTGGCCTGCAAAAGGATCCGCTCTCCGGTATATTCCAGGATTCCTCTGTAATTTTCAATCCAGGCTTCGGAGTTTCCCGTCAGCGTCACCCGCAGTGCTCCCATACAGACATCCTTGGGTAACTGCAGGGAATCGATCCATTTTTCTTTTTTCGATGGCATTCTCTTCATTTTCATATAAAACTATATGAAAGCGGATGCCGGAATATGTTACTGTAAAATCCCTTTGATCAGAGGTTCTGCCTCCGGCTGATGGCCGGTGATGAAATAGGCACTCCGGAACTTTTCCTTCGCCGCTTCCAGGCGTTTCTCATCATTGGCATGAAGGTATCCCAGTACCTCTCCCTTTTTCACCGCATCCCCTTTTTTCTTCTCTAAGAGGATGCCAACAGACAGGTCGATCTCACTTTCCTTGGTCTCTCTTCCGCCGCCTAAGAGCAGAGAACAAATTCCGATATCCTCACAGGCAATTTTTTCTACAAAGCCGTCTCTGTCCGCACAGACAGGAACCACCATGGATGCCTTCGGCAGAAGCTCCGGATCCGTTACCGCCGCAGGGTCACCGCCCTGGGCCTCCACAAACTGCTCCAGCTTCCGTAAAGCACTTCCATCTCTGATGACATTTGTAAGCATATTTCTGGCTTCTTCGACACTCTCCGCCTTACTACCGGCAAGTAACATCCGACTTCCCAGTACCATACAAAGTTCTTTGAAATCTTCCGGGCCTTCTCCCCGCAGGGTTGCAATGGCTTCCTTCACTTCCAGGGCATTTCCCACAGCCCGGCCCAGCGGCTGATCCATATCCGAGATTATGGCAATAGTCTTACGTCCGGCATTCTTACCGATCTTCACCATTTCCTCCGCCAGAGCAAAAGCATCCTCCCTGCTCTTCATAAAGGCACCGCTTCCGGTCTTGACATCCAGTACAATGGCATCTGCACCGGCTGCCAGTTTCTTGCTCATGATGGAACTGGCAATCAGGGACATATTATCTACGGTAGCTGTCACATCCCGCAGGGCGTACAGCTTTTTATCCGCCGGTGCCAGATCTGCGGTCTGTCCCATAATGGCAATGCCGATCCGATTCACATTTTCAATAAACTGCTTCGTGGTCAGTGATGTGGAAAATCCGGGAAAGCTTTCCAGCTTGTCAATGGTCCCTCCGGTATGGCCCAGGCCTCTGCCGCTCATCTTGGCCACCGGGATCCCACAGGCAGCCACCATGGGTGTCAATGCCAGAGAAGTCTTATCTCCCACACCTCCGGTACTGTGTTTGTCCACCTTGCAGCCATGGATTCCGGACAGATCCAGCATCTCACCACTGTGTGCCATGGCCATGGTCAGTTCATAAGTCTCCTTCTCGGTCATCTTCTGAAAGTAGATCGCCATCATCAGCGCGGATACCTGATAATCAGGAATCTCTCCACGGGTATAGCCCTCGATAAAAAAGTGGATCTCTTCTTTCGAAAGCTCTCCGCCGTTTCTTTTTTTCATGATAATGTCATACATCCTCATAGGCTTTGCTCCTGTCTGCGGCAGTAGATTTCCCTGTCCGCCTTTTATATGCCGACTTTTTTACAGATGTCACTGATACAGCATTTTTCGCAGTAAGGATGGGTTCTGGCGGTACACACTTCTCTGCCGTGATATACCAGTCTGTGGCAGAAATCGCTGCCTTCTTCGGGCGGAATGATCTTCCACAGCTCCTTCTCCACCTTTGCCGGTTCCCTGATCCCGTCCACAAGTCCCATACGGTTCACCAGGCGGATACAGTGGGTGTCTGTCACAATGGCAGGTCTGCCAAAGACATCCCCCATGACCAGATTCGCACTTTTTCTGCCCACTCCAGGCAGAGACAATAATTCGTCAAAATCGTCTGGAACCTTTCCGTCATATTTATCCCGCAGAATCTTCATGCAGGCACTGATATCTCTGGCTTTGCTGTGACCCAGGCCACAGGGCTTTACAATGGCCTCGATCTCTTCCACCGGAGCCTCTGCCAGGGCATCCACATCCGGGAACTTCTCATACAGCTTTTCCACTACGATATTTACCCGGGCATCGGTACACTGAGCTGCCAGGCGGACACTGACAAGCAGTTTCCATGCCTGATCGTAATCCAGAGTGCATCCGGCATCCGGGTATTCCTTTTTCAGACGTTCTATAATTTCTAATGCACGTTGTTTTTTTGTCATATACTTCTACTTTTACTCTTTATTTATGGTAAGGTTCGTGCTGAATGATCCGGAATGCACGATAGATCTGTTCGCACAGGATCTCTCGCATCAACTGATGAGGAAATGTCATTTTGGAAAAGCTTAAGGCCAGATCCGCTCTTTTACAGACACTTGGATGCAAACCAAGCGATCCGCCAATGACAAAGCAGATATGGCTTTTTCCTCTGACAGTGCAATCTTCAATCCATGCCGCAAATTCTTCGGAAGAAAAGTTTTTACCGGCAATCTCCAGCGTAACGATCAGGGCATCCTGTGGCAGTTTCGCCAGGATCCTCGCCCCTTCTTTTTCACGGATCTGATCTTCCAGAGCCGCACTGGCTCCATCCGGTGTCATTTCATCCGTCACTTCGATGATATTTAACTTCGTATAACGCCCCAGACGTTTGCTGTATTCTTCTATGGCGTCCCGGAAAAATTTCTCCTTGATCTTCCCTACACATACGATGGATATTTTGATCATTCTTCTGCTCCGTTTGTATCCGGGAAGATCTGTTCATAGATCTTTGTGTCAATAAGGTTCTCCAGCATCTGCTGATCCAGATTCATAAACTGATGATTCATCTGGCTGCGGATTACTTCGAATCTCTTGTAATAAAGAGCCTCTTCCGGTGTATCTGCAGCATTTTCAATCTGAGCGTCAATTTTTTCCGCCGTCAGATTTTCTTCACTCCACTTCAGAAGAGTATCCACCAGAGAGTTCTCGGACTCTGCCTTTTTCTCAAAAAGCTTTGCATTCCGCATGGATACCACGCCCATGACAATGAACAGAATGAAAACAGCACTCATCACTCCGTAGAACATATAGGGGTTGCCGATGTTCAAAGGAAGTACGCCGGTAATTCCCAGGATCATGACAAGCATTCCGAGGATTCCCACCACCAGCAGTACCCAGGCAGAGGAACGATTCTCCTCTGCTTTGGCTCCACTGTTCATATAAGTAAGTCCACCCTGGGCGGAAGCTGTTTTCAGCAGTTCTCCGGGATTGACTTCCTCCGATGCTTCTTCTGTCTCCGGCATCAGGAATTCATCTACCGCAGCCTCTTCCTCAGCAGCATTTTCCGTCCGCTCTTTTTCCTGCTGTTCCAGAAATACCCGGGCAATCGTCTTCGCCTGTTTTTCCTCTTTTGCATCTACAAACAGTTCATAGACCTGCTCCGCCTCATCGAAGGAAAGTTTGCTCTTGCGGATCCCATTGTATGTAAGGAAGTCTTTCAGTTTCTCCATTTCGTCCTGTTCACCGAACAGCACGGAAGTCCAGTCCGTCAATTCTTCCTCGCTTACCAGCGTTTCTCCGCAATCGGGACATACGGTGATTCCTTCCCGATATTCGTTTTTACATTTCGGACACCATGCCATATACCAACACCATCCTTAATACTCGTAATCCAGGCAGGCTCTGTTGCCTGCCACGGATCCAATATATTCCTTTGCTGCCAGATGATCCGGATGCACCTGATAGGCAGCCAGCGCCTCAGTATCTGTAAACTCAGAGATCAGAGCCACATCCCGGTTGCTGCTGTCCAGTTCATTGATGATCACTTCCACCTTTACGGCACCGGGAACCTTTTCTTTGATGGGCTCCAGTAACTCCTTGATCTTCCCGGCGGTCTCTTTCTTTTCCTGTTTTGTCAGATTGCCTTCCAGACTCCACAGAACAATATGTCTTACCATGTAATCCTCCATTCCATCCTGTCTGTGGACAGGATCCGGGGTGTTTATTTTGTACTCAGATATTCGTCAATGCCTTTGGCAGCAGCTTTTCCTGCGCCCATGGCCAGAATAACGGTCGCTGCTCCGGTTACCGCATCTCCGCCGGCATAGACACCTTCCTTTGTGGTCTTACCATTGTTCTCGTCCGCAATGATGCACTTCCACTTGTTGGTATCCAGTCCCTTGGTTGTAGAAGAGATCAGAGGATTCGGGGAAGTACCCAGAGACATGATCACGGTATCCAGTTCCATCACGAATTCAGATCCCGGAACCTCTACCGGACGGCGTCTGCCGCTCTCATCGGGCTCACCCAGTTCCATGCGGATGCACTTCATACCGGTCACCCATCCCTTATCATCGGAAAGAATCTCAGTAGGATTGGTCAGCAGATCAAAGATGATGCCTTCCTCTTTTGCATGATGTACTTCTTCCACTCTGGCAGGCAGCTCCTCTTCGCTTCTACGGTATACAATGTGTACCTCCGCACCCAGACGAAGTGCGGTTCTTGCTGCATCCATCGCCACGTTACCGCCGCCGACAACGGCTACCTTCTTACCATGCATGATAGGAGTTCTGGAGTCGGGATCAAAAGCCTTCATCAGGTTGCTTCTGGTCAGGTACTCGTTGGCAGAGAAGACACCGTTGGCATTCTCACCGGGGATACCCATGAACTTCGGCAGTCCGGCACCGGAACCGATGAATACAGCCTGAAAACCTTCCTCATCCATCAGCTGGTCGATGGTCACGGATTTACCTACCACCACATTAGTCTCAATATGAACACCGAGAGATTTTACATTCTCGATTTCTTTTGCCACAACACCGGTCTTGGGAAGACGGAACTCGGGAATACCGTATACCAGTACACCGCCTGCCTCATGCAGTGCTTCGAAAATGGTCACATCATATCCCAGCTTTGCCAGATCTCCGGCACAGGTAAGACCAGCAGGGCCGGAACCGATCACAGCTACCTTCTTACCGTTCTTCTGTGCTGCGGGAGTGGGCTTGATGCCATTCTCTCTTGCCCAGTCAGCCACAAAACGCTCCAGCTTACCGATGGAGATCGGATCTCCCTTGAAGCCACGGATACATTTTCCTTCACACTGGCTTTCCTGAGGGCATACACGGCCGCAGACAGCGGGAAGGGCGCTGGATTCACTGATAATACGATAAGCCTCTTCAATGTTGCCGTTCTTCACCTGTTCAATGAACTGTGGAATCTGGATTGCTACGGGGCAGCCCTTTACACACTGTGCATTTTTACAGTTAATGCAGCGGGAAGCCTCTTCCATTGCTTCTTCTTTGTTATATCCGAGACAAACCTCTTTGAAATTGGTAGCACGTTCCTTCGCATCCTGCTCTCTGACAGGAATTCTCTTTAATACATCCATTTTATTTTAACCATGCCTTTCTGATTTATCGTGTTCAAACTTTTGTATGACTACTGGCAGTTGCCGCAGCCACCGTGATGGGTATCTCCCTCTTCCAGGGCCAGCATTGCACGTCCTTCTGCAGTCTTGTAGATCTGCTGACGTCTCATTGCCTCATCAAAGTTTACTTCATGTCCATCGAACTCCGGTCCGTCTACACAGGCGAACTTTACCTTGCCGCCGACAGTTACACGGCATGCACCGCACATTCCCGTACCGTCTACCATAATAGGATTCAGACTGACAACTGTGGGAATCTCCAGTTCTTTGGTTAAGAGACACACGAATTTCATCATGATCATAGGACCGATGGCAATACACAGATCGTACTTTTTACCTTCTGCCACCAGATCCTTGATGGTCTGGGTTACCATACCGCTTCTTCCATAGGAGCCGTCATCGGTGGTTACATACAGATTTCCTGCGACAGCTTCCATCTCCTTCTCCAGGATCAGAAGATCTTTGGTCTTGCTTCCCACGATAACATCTGCAGCAACGCCATGCTCATGCAGCCATTTTACCTGGGGATATACCGGTGCCGCACCGACACCACCAGCCACGAAGAGGATCTTCTTTGCCTTTACCTCATCCAGAGGCTGTTCTACCAGTTCGGAAGGACATCCCAGAGGACCTACGAAATCATGGAAGTATTCTCCCTCGGAAAGCTGTGCCATCAGTTTTGTACCGGCACCAACGGTCTGGAACACAATGGTTACTGTTCCTTTTTCCCTGTTGTAATCACAGATAGTCAGAGGGATACGCTCACTCTCGCTATCCATTCTTACGATGACAAACTGACCGGGTTCACAGGTCTTTGCCACTCTGTCTGCTTCTACCTCCATAAGATAGATGTTGGTTGTCAGCTCCTGTTTTTTTACGATCTTATACATTTCTCTTTTTCCGTCCCTTCTGTTAGGATTATATATCTAAACGATCACCAAGCGTATAATGGCGGCCGCTTTCGTCGGTCTGCAATTTGTACAGTTCCCGGGTATAGGCATTTACGGCGAACAGATTCCCCGTCTTTGTGACTGTCCCATCTTCTCCCCGGTAGATCTCGGCAACAACATAGAAATCATCTATCTTGTTGATGTTCGTCACATACTGATACTGATAGAGATATGCCGCAGCGGATTCATCAAAGCTTCCGGATGCTTCCGTTATTTTACCACTTTCTATGGCATAATTCACTACTTTTGTCACGGCATCCTCCGGCATAAACTCCGTGTTCATGACCAGATTGTAGCTTTTCTCCACGATCTCGCTCTTTCTTCCTTCCGCAATGCGGATAAACCGGAAGACTGATTTGCCAAGAGGCATGGGGATCGGTCCATTATACACCGTGGAATTCTGCGTAGGATCGGAACCATCCGTTGTGTAATAAACATCATATCCGTCGGTCACCTCGATATTGATTGGGAATTCATAATCCCCACTGACCGCCGTTACCTCAGGAGCACTCAGTTCCTCGATCTCAATATGGTAATTTTTGGTAACCACTGGACTACTGATCCCATTCTCATTGATGTAGACGGCTTTGATACAGTAATCACCGCTCTCTAAAAGGATGGGTGCCGTATACAGCAGACTGTGTTCTCCCGGTTCGGTTTCGTCGGTAGTATAGTAGATCTTACCACTTCCGAAAGTTGTCAGTTTCAAAGGCTGGATGCTGGTATAATATCCCTCCTGCAGACTGAATTCCGGTTCCATTGCCATATAGCTCTGGTATTTACTCATAATATTTACATTACCACAGTTCAACAACAGATCATTAATGGTCTTATAATCTTCCCTGGCCGCATAGATGGCGATCAGCTTTCCATAAGCACTTTCCAGTTGTTCGGAAGTAGCTGCGGCATCCGCAACAATCTCCCGAAGCAGATATTCATATTCCATTTTGTTGTTCTTCTGAAAATAAATATCCGCCAGTTCAAATTTTAAGGTGATGTTCCCCGGATCGATTTCCAGCGCACGTTCATAACAGGTGATCGCCTGATCGTATTCCCCGGAAGCTACATACTCTCTCGCACTCTTTATCTGATATTCAGCGGAATGATAGTGGGAATAAGAGATTCCGAAACCGGTACATACCACCGCTACTACCGCAAGCACCAGGATCAGCACAATGAATTTCCAGCGAAATGGATGTTTTGCTGTATTTTCCAGCGGTTCTTCATCCCAGTCCTGCAATTCCGTCATGCTCTGCTGTACATCCTGATCGTCCGTGGCATCTTCTTCCGGTGTCATTTCCCTGGCAATATCATGCAGAGTCTGCTCCATATTGTATTCAATTTCCGGTTCAAAATCGGGAACAATATGGATATCCTCCCCGCAGTGCTCGCAGTAAAGCGTACCTTCTTTCATTTCCGCCCCGCAATTCGGACACTTCATATAATTATCCTCTTACTGCCTGCAAGGATACCGATTCCAGGCAGTTATTCATCAGCATAGCTATGGTCATAGGACCTACGCCGCCGGGAACCGGAGTAATGGCGCTGCATACAGGCTCCACACTGTCAAAGTCCACATCACCGCACAACTTGTTTTCTTCGTTGCGGTGAATTCCCACGTCAATGACAACCGCACCCTCTTTTACATATTCTGCCGTGATCATTTTCGGCTTGCCGACAGCCACCACCAGAATATCCGCTCTTTTGGTTACTTCTTTCAGATCTTTGGTACGGCTGTGAGCCACCGTCACCGTACCGTTCTCCCGAAGCAGCAACAATGCCATGGGTTTGCCGACGATATTACTTCTGCCTACCACCACACACTCTTTTCCGGCGATCTCAATACCGGAACGCTTCAGCAGCTGTATGACTCCTGCAGGAGTACAGGACACAAAGCCCGGCTTGCCGATGCAGAGTGCACCGACATTCTGGGGATGAAATCCGTCTACATCCTTTAAAGGAGAAATGGAATCCAGTACCTTTTCTTCGTCAATATGTTTCGGTAACGGCAGCTGCACCAGAATGCCGTTGACATCGGTTCTGTCATTTAATTCCCGGATCAGCTCCAGTAATTTTTCCTCTGTTGTCTCCTCTGGAAGTTCATATGCCAGAGACCGGATACCTACATATTCGCAGGCCTTTTTCTTGTTGCGGACATATACGGAAGATGCGGGATCCGCACCTACCTGGATCACCGCCAGCGTTACTTCGCAGCCCTGCTCTTTTAACCCTGCGACTTTTTCTTTGACTTCATCTTTAATCTGTGCGGAAATAACTTTTCCATCTATTAACTGTGCCATGAGACACTTTCCTCCTTACTAGAACAAGCCTACGATCCTACCGCTGTCATCCACATCGATATTGTAAGCAGCTGGAGCCTTGGGCAGGCCGGGCATGGTCATGACCGCACCGGTGAGCACTACAACAAAACCGGCACCTGCAGACACATAGACCTCTCTTACATTCAATTCAAAACCGGAAGGTCTTCCCAGTAACGTAGGATCATCTGACAGAGAATACTGGTTCTTTGCCATACATACCGGCAGATCACCAAAGCCAAGTTCCGTCAGTCTCTTTAACTGTTTTGCTGCCGCCGGAGCAAACACTACATCAGACGCTCCGTAGATCTCCTGCGCAATCTTTTTGATCTTATCCTGAAGAGACAGTTCATTTTCATATAAAACATGGAAGTGGTTCTCTTTTTCGTCGATTGCTTTTAATACTTTCTCAGCCAGAGCGATTCCACCCTCTCCGCCTTTCTCCCACACTTCGGAGAGTGCGAACTCACAGCCTCTTGTCTCACAGAATTCTCTGACATAAGCGGTCTCCGCCTCACTGTCGGTGATAAAAGAGTTCAGGGTAACCACTACAGGCACACCATATTTCTGAAGATTCTCAATATGTTTCTCCAGATTCACAATACCCTTTTTCAACGCTTCCAGATTCTCTGCTCCCAGATCCGCCTTTGCAACGCCACCGTTGTATTTCAGTGCACGGATGGTTGCTACCAGTACCACTGCATCAGGAGTAAGTCCTGCCTTACGACATTTGATATCGAAAAATTTCTCTGCTCCCAGATCCGCACCGAAGCCGGCTTCCGTGATGCAATAGTCTGCCATCTTCATGGCTGCCTTAGTAGCTCTGACGGAGTTACATCCGTGAGCGATGTTGGCAAACGGACCTCCGTGTACCAATGCGGGAGTATGCTCTAAGGTCTGGATCAGATTGGGCTTGATGGCATCCTTTAACAGTGCTGCCATGGCACCGACTGCTTTCAGCTGACCGGCGGTCACCGGCTCACCCTGATAGTTGTAAGCCACAACGATTCTGGACAGGCGCTCCTTCAGATCCTTCATATCGTCTGCCAGACACAGGATCGCCATGATCTCACTGGCTACGGTAATGACAAAATGATCCTCTCTGACAAAGCCGTCTGTCTTGTTGCCAAGTCCTACCACAATATTACGAAGGACTCTGTCATTCATGTCCTCACAGCGCTTCCACACGATCTGCCGGGTATCGATGCCCAGATCATTGCCCTGCTGGATATGATTGTCCAGCAGCGCAGCCAACAGGTTGTTGGCAGAGGTGATGGCATGAAAATCACCGGTAAAATGCAGATTCAGTTCATCCATAGGCACTACCTGTGCATAACCGCCGCCGGCAGCTCCACCTTTGATACCAAAGCAGGGGCCTAAGGACGGCTCTCTGAGCGCAATTACAGCCTTTTTGCCCATTCTGCCGAAAGCTTCTCCCAGCCCAACAGTGGTCGTGGTCTTACCCTCTCCTGCAGGAGTTGGGTTGATAGCTGTTACCAGAATCAGTTTTCCATTGGGACGATCCTGGATCTTACGTAAAAATTCTTCGGAAAGCTTTGCCTTGTATTTTCCGTAAAGTTCCAGGTCATCTGCTTCAATGCCAATACTTTCAGCCACTTTGGTGATGGGCTCCATTACCGCTTCCTGTGCGATTTCAATATCTGTTTTCATGTCCTTTTTCCCTCCGTTTATTCAGACAGTCTCGAACGAATGTCAGATTTCCTCCAACAGCTGTTCGAACTGTTCCATGCTCATAAGTACTTTTCTGGGTTTAGTGCCTTCTTCTTCACCTACCACGCCGTATTCGCAAAGCTGATCCATGATTCTGGCAGCACGGTTGAAACCGATTTTCAACACACGCTGCAGCATGCCGATGCTGGCCTTATCTTTATCAATAATAAACCTTGCGGCCTCCTCAAAATATTCGTCTCTGTCGTTACCGCCACCAGAGCCGCTTCCGGAGGAACTACCTGACGAGCCGATATTTTTGATCTTCTCTTCAATATCTTCTGCATAGTTGCTATAGGTATTGCCCAGTGCCTGGTTCTTGAGATAATCCACCACATCGGATACTTCCTTGTCGGACACAAAAGCGCCCTGTACTCTGGCCGGTTTGGAATAACCCTGCGGGTAGAATAACATATCGCCTTTACCAAGCAATTTCTCCGCACCGTTCATATCCAGAATCGTTCGTGAATCCACACCGCTGGATACGGAGAATGCCACACGGCTGGGCATATTGGCTTTGATCAGTCCGGTGATGACATCCACACTGGGTCGCTGGGTAGCGATGATCAGATGGATACCCGCGGCTCTGGCCAACTGTGCCAGACGACAGATAGATTCCTCCACTTCGCCGGGGCATACCATCATCAGATCCGCCAGCTCGTCCACGATAATGACGATCTGCGGCATCTTCTTCGGTGCTTCCTCTCCTTCCGGAACAGGCATAGTCTCTATTTTCTTGTTATACCCCTTCAGATCACGGACATTATAATCGGCAAACTTCCGATAACGGTCTTCCATCTCACTGACGCCCCAGTGCAATGCAGCAGATGCTTTCTTGGGATCTGTCACTACCGGGATCAGCAGATGAGGAATGCCGTTATAAACACTCAGTTCCACGACCTTCGGATCCACCATGATCAGTTTCACATCATCCGGATGCGCCTTGTACAAAATACTCATGATCAGCGTATTAATGCATACGGACTTACCGGAACCGGTAGCTCCGGCGATCAGCATATGAGGCATCTTGGCAATATCCGCCACCACAGTCTTGCCCGCGATATCCTTACCTACGGCAAATGCAATATTGGAATTAAACTCCTGAAACTCTTTGCTCTCTAACAGATCCCGGAGTGCTACTGTCATGTTCTCTTTGTTCGGGACTTCGATACCGATAGCTGCCTTTCCGGGGATCGGTGCCTCGATACGAATATCCGTTGCCGCCAGATTCAGCTTGATATCATCTGCCAGGCCTACGATCTTGGATACCTTTACGCCCTGTTCCGGCTGTAGTTCATAGCGGGTAACACTGGGACCCTGGCTGATATCGGTAATCGTTACCTTTACACCGAAAGTATTTAACGTCTGCTGCAAGCGCATGGCGGTCTCTTTCAATTCTCTGGAGGAATCTCCGGTAGCTGCTTTTCCCTTCTGTAACAGGCTCAGAGGCGGAATCCGGTATTCTGCCGGAGGCTGTTTGGCCGCTTTCGCAATATCCTTATGTATCTGATCCTCTGCCAGAGAATTACCCTTTGGCGGCTCCGGTGCCGTGATTTTCGGTCGTATGCGGCTTTCCGCCGTTGCTGTCTCTGCAGGTTCCCGCACGACAGGCTCAGTCTCCGGCTGCAGCTGCCGCATATCGGAGGATGACTGCCATTCCGTAACCGGTTCCTCTACAGGCTCTGGGATATCTTCCTTGTGAATCCGGATAGATTCCGCCTGAGGTGTCAGGAGTGCTGCCTCCTCCTGCCAGGATTCTCTGCGTTCAAAAGGTTTTTTGAAGGTAGCAGCACTGGTCACTTCCTCCACGGGGATCTCCTCGTAAGGTTCTTCTGCTGCGGCCTCCTGCATGGTCACCTGATGCATTCCCGTTACCTTGATCTTATCAAAATCGCTGGAAGTCACTCTGGTCTCTTCCACAATAGGAATCTCCTGTGCATCCTCTTCATAAACGATCTCATGAATATCTTCCCGTCTTCCCACAGGCTGTGCCTCCTGCTTTTTCAGGGAAGTGTCCATCATAACACCGCTGACTTTTTTCTCTCTGCGGGGAATGGCGTTTAAGATCTGCTCATTCTCTTTCTCTTCCGCACGGAGTCTGCGCTCTTCCTCACGGATCCGTCGTTCCTCTTCCCGGATACGACGGGCTTCCTCTCTCTGGGAATTACGTTCCTCCTGTTCCTGTCTGCGGATCTGCGCATTTTCCCGTCTGCGCACTGCATCCTCTCTGGACAGTTCCCGGATCCGGTCACCGCCGTTTCGCATGCTGTTTAAGAAAGAACGCTCCGTTACCAGGATCAGACTGATCACAGAACACAATAAGACCACCAGAACCGTTCCTATCGTCTCCAGATAATGCAGCAACAGATAACAGATACTTCCTGCCAGAATACCTCCGCCCTTTTTACCGGTACTGCAGTTTGTATATAACAGTTTGATATCATACTGTTCCATAGAGCCGGCAGTCCTGGCGATCAGATCACAGATCACACCGAGCATCAGAAACAATACAACACCTGCAATCATTTTGCGTACAGCGGTAGGATTCCCCTCATTGGCGAACCAGAAAGCCACTGCCAGAAATATCACAATAGGTGCTATATATGCAGTAAATCCAAAGATACCGAATAAAACCCCGCTGATTGCATTGCCGACCGGGCCGATAATACCGAAATTACAACAAAATAATATCACCATTACCACAAACAAAACGATCAGACCGATCTCATGGAACAGTTCACTGTCCTGTGCTGTTCTCTGCGCCTGCCTGCTGCGGCTGTTTGTGGTACTTTTTCTCGTCCTATTGGAAGATGATGTTCTTTTGCCTGATGAAGATGCCATGTCATCATACCCCTAACTTCATTATAGTCATAATTAGAAGTATATCATTTTTCCATGGCCTTGTCATCCCTTTTTCTATTCCCTTCGATCATCTTCCGAAGCCTGCAGATGGCCCGGTCGATACCTCCTACTTCGTCAATAATACCGTGGTTCACCGCTTCTTCTCCCACCAGAATGCTTCCCACATCCTTCGTTAAGAATCCGGTCTCCATCATGAGTTCTTCCAGTTTTGTCCGGCTGATTTTACAGTGTTTGCATACAAAGCCCGTGATCCGGTCCTGGATCAGTTTAAAATATTCAAAGGTCTGGGGCACACCGATCACCATGCCATTCATTCTTACCGGATGTATCACCATGGTTCCAGTGGGTACGATGAAGGAATAGTCACAACTCACCGCAATAGGCACCCCGATGGAATGACTGCCACCCAGCACCAGGGATACGGTGGGTTTGCTTAAAGATGCCAGCATCTCTGCAATAGCCAGTCCCGCCTCCACATCTCCGCCCATGGTATTTAAAAGTACCAGCACACCGCCTATTTCTTCACTGTCTTCGATGGCTGCCAGTTGTGGCAGGATATGCTCATATTTCGTGGTCTTCGAATTACCGGAGAGATTATCATGCCCTTCGATTTCACCGATAATGGTCAGCAGATGGATCTTTTCCCCGGATGCCGCATCCGACAGCGTCAGTTGTCCCGTTTTTTCAATTCTTTCGTCTCTGTGTTCTTCCGCCTCGGTCTTCGGCGCTTCATTCTTGTTTTGATCGTTATCTTTCTGATTCTGCATGGCCTGTTTCCTCCCTGTTCCGATGATTATAAAAACAAAAAGACGATACCCGGGCTTTTGCCTTTCGTATCGTCTTTTAGTATATCCGCTTTTTTATTGTTTATGTTTAATGATCAAAATCATCGTCATCCGCTACCGGATAATCAAAATCACTGTCATCATCACCGTTCAGCTTATAATCCAGCACCTTAGGCACATGCTTTTTCGGCAGGGGCAGTGGATTTTCGATCAGCTGTATTTTTTCCGTTTCTACAGGTTCTTCCTGGAAATCCGCTGGCTCTTCCTCTGGGAATTCCTCGGTCTCCAGATCTTGTACTTTCAGTCGGCGTTTTGTGGAAGCAGCTCCCACAGGAACTGCCTCAACGGTCTCAGGCAGCACCCCTTTGACTTCCCGCAGCAGTTCCATTTCGTACGGTAGAACCGCCTGTACTCCTGCGCCGGCAGCTACTGCCAATAACAGATACAATAACGTAAGTCCCGGCATATCTTCACTCAGCATTCCGCAGCCGTTTAAGATTCCAAGTGCCAGCGCCAGAGCAATCCACACGGACTGTCTCTCGTGTTCTTTCCTGCACCAGTAACTGAATGCGCCGCATGCAAGGATCGTAACCATAACGGCAGCTATAATGACCGTGGCCACCTTATCAGGCACATATGTGTGAACTGCCGGCTGTTCATAGAGGGCGATCCATGTGAATCTTCCCGGGGAAAAGACTTTCCACCATGCCAGAAGTATATTTTCCATCTGCTTTCCGCTGCCCACGGCATCCAGAGCGATGCAGGCAAAAAATGCCACCACTGTACCAAATAATCCCAATGCTCCGGCACAGATTCTGCGCATCCATTTTACCTGTTGCTTTGTCTCCAGAAAAAGTGCAGAAAACACTACGAGTAGCAAGAGCAGTCCTGCGACATCCAGGTAGCCCAAAATTCCTATAACAATACCGCTTAAGAAAAATCCACCCACGGAACGGATACCGGGGGTGTCTCCCCGCCCCCTGAAACTATCCAGTGCTTCCACGCACACACACAGACCAATCATCCACAATAACTGATATAACGGTTCCGGTCCCAGAATCACTGCTCCAGACAGAACAGGGCATAACATCCAGTACGCAAGAGACACCACTGCAGCCACCATACCGGTCAGTTTCCGTACCGCAAAATATAAAAAGATTCCGGTCAGGATCTGCAGCACAATCTGCAATACCAGCGCCGCTGTCATTTTATTACCCAAAAATACCAACAGTCCGTGCAGCACCTGCAGATAAAAGTATACCGCACCGTGTACCACCTGAGGAATCCGCGTGGTCTCGGTGACTTTCACCGCATCGAACCAGATGTTACCGGCCGTCCCGGAGATATCGTACTGCATACTCTCTCTTACACGAAGTGTGATTCCCACAGCAATCAGAGCTACTACAGCCAGTCCCTCGATAATCAGTTTCACCTGCCCTGAGTCTTCACCGTTTTGTGCCCATTTTACCCGCAGAAATCTATGTAACAGAAAAACAACCAGCCCTGTCATCGCAAGCCATACACCTGCGATAACAAGGCCGATTGGGCGGGGACCACCTTCCGGCAGGAGCATGACCATTGTCGTGCCCACCAGTACGGTTCCCGCTGTCAATGCATAAATGAACCACAATATAACACTTAAAATGCCTTTTTTATAATTCATTATTTCAGTACCTTTTCGATGTTATATCTGGGACGATGTTTTACCTCAATGTAAATCTTGCCGATATACTGGCCCACCAGTCCGATGGCCATCAACTGAATACCGCCCAGGAACCAGATGGACAGGATCAGGGAAGTCCAGCCCTGTACCACATGTCCGGTACAATAAGAGATCAGCGCATAAATAGCAGCCAGAACGCTTAAGGCTACAATGATCATACCGGCACCCAGGATCATACTGATAGGCTTCACACTGAAGGAAGAAATACCGTTGAATGCCAGTGCAAGCATCTTCTTCAGAGGATACTTGGACTCACCGGCCACTCTTTCCTTACGGTCATAGTATACACAGTCCGTCTGATAACCGATCAAAGGCATCATACCTCTTAAGAACAGATTGGTCTCCTGATACTTGGAGAACTGTTCTACCGCACGCTTGGACATCAGTCGGAAATCCGCATGATTGTAAACAGTCTTGACCCCCATCATTTCCATGACTTTATAAAATCCCTGCGCCGTGGTACGTTTGAAGAAAGTATCGGTCTTACGCTCCTTACGGACACCGTATACGATATCACAGCCGTTGTGGAACTTATCGATCATTTCCTCGATCACAGCTACATCATCCTGCAGATCTGCATCAATGGAAACCGTCACATCAGACAGATCCATGGCAGTGATTAGTCCGGCAGTCAGTGCGAACTGATGTCCCACATTGCCGGCCAGCTTTACACCGCATACCTGCACCGGATGTGCCTGATGCTCTTCTTCGATCAGCTCCCAGGTACGATCCTTACTGCCATCATTTACAAACAGAATAAAACTGTCTTCCGCGATCTTTCCCTTATGGATCAGATCATCCAGCACACCCCTCAGTGCCTCGGAAGCAATCTTTAACACCTCTTCTTCATTATAACAAGGAACTACAATTGCAAGTTTCTCCATGCTGTTACCCCTAACCTTTCAATTTATTCGTCCCAGTTATGATATACTGCCTGAACGTCATCATCATCTTCCAGCAGATCCAAGGTTCTCTGTAAGTTCTTCACTGCAGTCTCATCGGTCAGTGTTACATAATTCTGGGGAATCATGGTAACTTCTGCACTGATCATGGGAATTCCGGCATCTTCCAGAGCCTTGCGTACCTCTTCGAAGTTATCGGGATCAGTCAGGATCTCGAAGCTGTCATCCTCTTCGGAGAAATCTTCCGCTCCGGCATCCAGAGCGATCATCATCAGGTCGTCCGCTTCCATATCACATTCTTCCTTGTCCACGATGATCTGTCCCTTCTTATCGAACATAAAGGATACACATCCGGGAGTACCTACATTACCCTGTCCCTTGGTGAATGCGCTTCTTACGTTGGCAGCGGTACGGTTGGTGTTGTCGGTAAGTGCATCTACGATGATGGCGATACCGTTGGGGCCGTAACCTTCGTAAGTCACATACTTATAGTTTACATTGCCCACATCTCCGGCTGCCTTCTTGATACCGCGCTCGATGGTGTCGTTGGGCATGTTGTTGGCTTTTGCCTTGGCAATAACGGTTGCCAGTTTGAAATTGTTGGCGGGATCGGGACCGCCCTCTTTTACAGCGACTGCGATCTCACGGCCGATAATGGTAAAAATCTTACCCTTTGCAGCATCGTTCTTTTCTTTTTTATGCTTAATATTAGCAAATTTGGAATGTCCTGACATTTTTGTTACTCCTTTGAACTTAAAGTTTCTTTCTCTTTGTATGCGTAGTCTTTACGCAATAACGCTCTTTCTATCATAGCATTATTTTCTTTTTTCTTCAAGCACTGATTGTCCGTCTTCTGCATTCTGCGGTGTTTTTTCCTCCGGAAGCTTCCGGACCAACACACTTCCTATCATTTTTTTGACCACGGAAAGGATTTTAAAGTTGTATCCCTTATAGTCCACATCGAACTGCTCGTCCGGTTCCGGGATCCGGTCCAGTCTGGAGATCAGGAAACCGTTCAAAGTCTCGAATTCTTCCTCGTCGAAGGTAATACCCAGAAGCTCTTCCACTTCCTTTAACGGAGTCTTGCCTTCCATGACATATTCGCCCTTGCCACGGTTCTTGATGTATTCCTGATCCTCATCATACTCATCCATGATATTGCCGACGATCTCCTCCAGAATATCCTCCATGGCGATCAGTCCGTCGGTCTGTCCGTATTCGTCTACCACAATGGCCATCTGCAGCTTCTGGGACTGCATTTCCTTGAACAGTTCATCGATATTTTTCGTCTGCGGCACAAAATAAGGCTCTCTGAGCAGCCCGTCCAGTTTTGCGATAGGCAGGTCCAGCTTGTCATCACTGATATGGAACCGCATGGCATCCTTCAGATGCAGGATACCGATGATATGATCAATATTCTCCTCATACACAGGGTAACGGCTGTTCTTGCCTCCCAGCATGGAAGCAATGGCATCTTTCAGTTTCGTCTCACCATCAATGGCCACGATACTTCCACGATGTGTCATGATATCCTGGGCTTCCTTGTCTCCGTATTCGAAAATGTTGGAGATCATCTCCGCCTCACTGGCCTGAATGACACCCTGCTCATGACCTTCCTGCACCATATTGATGATCTCTTCCTCGGTCACATCATTTTCATCCGTATTGTTGCGGACACCGAAGAGGAACAGGATTCCCTTGGCTGTCAGATTCACCAGCCCCGTCAGGGGTGCCAGCAGTCTGGTGATAATATAAATCGGGTCAATACAGGCATACGCCCACTTCTCCGGCTGTCTGGATGCCATTTTCCGGGGAATCAGCACACCGAAAGTCAACAGGATATAGATCATGGCAATAAAAGACAATACCGTGGCAATCCCTGAAAGCACTCCCGTAGGCACATTCTCCAGAGACATGCCTCCCACATTGATCACATGAAGTCCCTTGTCAATGGTCTGCAGCCAGATATTCAGATAAAAAGCTCCCATTAAAATATTGATCAGCGTAATAACCAACTGTACCGTATTGATATAGATCCCCGGACGGCTGATCATTTCACTCAGCCGCATGGACCGGCGATCCTTTTCTTCCTCTGCTTTATGTAGGATCTCCTTTTCATTCAGATTGTCGATGGCGGCATCAAATCCATAGAAAAACATATCCACCAGCAACAGCAGGAAAAAGAGAAAAATGGCCACAGGCCCACTCATGTCCATATTTTATTTCATCCTTTCGTATTTTATCCTATTTTCGGATACACTATGCATCGGGCTATGTATCCAGCTCCAGGCTGACTTTCAGTGCCCGGTTCACTCTCCGCATAATGTCTCCGTCCAGATGGCATACCTTATCTTTCAGCCTCTTTTTATCGATGGTGCGCAACTGTTCCAGCAGCACTACGGAATCTTTATCCATATCGTAGCGGCGGGCATTCAGTTCAATATGCGTAGGCAGCTTCGCCTTGTTCATCTTTGAGGTGATTGCAGCGCAGATCACGGTGGGACTGTGTTTGTTCCCCACATCGTTCTGGATGATCAGCACCGGCCGGATGCCGCCCTGCTCCGAGCCGATGACCGGTCTCAAATCTGCGTAATAGATATCTCCTCTTCTCATTTCTACTCCTTCATCAGCGATTTAACATAAGTATTGCCGATTCTTCCGGAGTTATACGAACACTTTAGATCCGTCAGAAATTTTCAAAATAATCTTTTACTTCTGTGATCTCACCATTTCGACGGTAGACTCTGGGAATTCGTTTTCCCAGTGTGCAGACAAACTCATAATTGAATCTACCGGAAAGTTCTCCCAGTTCTTCCGCCGTGATCCGCTCCTGACCATCCGCGCCAAGGAGCGTCACCTTATCGCCCTCCATGGCTCCGGGAATTCCGGAAATATCCACCATGAACTGGTCCATGCAGACCCTTCCGAGGATGGGGGCCTTTTTCCCGTGGATCAGCACGTAGCCTTTTCCCGACAGGCTTCTGGGATACCCGTCTCCATATCCTACAGGGATGGTGGCTACTCTGGTATCTTTTGTTGCGGTAAACAATCCACCGTAGCTGACACTCTGCCCCGCATGGATCGTCTTGCAGTAAATGATATGACTGTAGAGAGACATTGCAGCCCGCAGAGGTACAATATCCTTACTTACTTCTTCGGAAGGATATAAACCGTAGGTCGTGATTCCCGCCCGTACCATATCCATGTTGGCCTGGGGCATTTCCAGAATTGCCGCACTGTTGGAACAATGCTTTACCGGAATCTCCAGTCCCAGTTCCGACTGTATTCTATCAATAAAATTCTGAAACAGTTCCAGCTGATGGTTGGCAGAAGTCTTATCCGCTTCATCCGATTTTGCAAAGTGGGTAAAGATACCTTCCACTTCCAGTCCGGGATGTTCCATGACAAATTTTACAAAATCCAGCCCTTCGTCATCCGGAGTGATACCGATCCTTCCCATGCCGGTATCCACTTTGATATGCACTTTGGCTTTCTTACCGGCCTTTGCTGCGGCCTCTGCCAGTTCTTCCACGGTATCCCTGCGATACACTGCCGGGCGGATCTCTTCCCGGATCATTTCCTCATAACAATAAGGAAAAGTATATCCCAGGATCAGGATCGGTTTCTTCACACTGGCTTCCCTGAGGACATGTGCCTCCTCGTAGGTAGCTGCCGCATAGCCGAACATAAAATCCACATCCTCCAGCATTCTGGCAATGGGAACACCGCCGTGTCCGTAACCGTCCGTCTTTATGACCGCCAGTATCTTCGTCTCCGGGGCAATATTTTCCTTCATATGGATCATATTCTCCCAAATGGCATCCAGATCTATTTCCGCCCATACTCGTTGGTAGGAATTCATCTTTTCCTGTAGTTTGCTTATCATTTCTTCACACTTTCTTTCTCATCATAGTCTTTCATCAGGCAATCCGCAATATCTCCCGCCATTACCCCATACTCCGTATGGAGCTTTGCCGCCAGCTCACCGGCTCTGCCATGGAGATACACACCGTTAACAGCTGCATCAATTGCATTCATACCCTGAGCTAAAAGTCCCAGGATCACACCCGTCAGGACATCTCCGCTGCCCGCAGTGGCCATACCGCTGTTGCCTGTAGTATTCAGATAAAATTCTCCCTGTTCTTTACATACAATCGTTCTTGCATCCTTGGCAACCGCCACACCATGAAACCGTTCTGCCAGTTCTCTGCCACACTCCGGAAGCTCCTTCTTGCATTCCGGGATGGTCTTCGCAAGCAGTCTGGACAATTCTCCCACATGTGGAGTCAGAATGATAACTCTGCCCTCTGCTCCCTGGGTATGCAGCTTCTCTTCCAATGCCTTACCGTTTTCTTCTGCCAGAAGATTCAGTGCATCCGCATCCAGCACTAATGGCTTTCTGCTCTTTTCCACTACTTTTTTCAGGCATTCCCGTGCCTGTTCCTCTCTGCCGATGCCGGGACCGATAGCAATGACATCCGCCCATTCCAGGCTCTCAGACAGTTGTCTGCAGGATCCGTACAAAGCTTCCGGAATTCCCTGCTGTAAGATCTGCCGATTCTCCTCTGCAGTGATGACTTTTACCATACCGGCTCCGGTACGATACGCTGCTCTTGCTGCCAGGATTGCTGCACCGGCCATGCCGTCGCTCCCTGCTACCAACAGTGCTTTGCCGAAGGTTCCCTTATTCCCGGAGGATGTTCTGTCCGGCAGATGCTGTTCACAGCTGTCATAAGTATACATCTCCGGGCTCTGTCCCAGAAAGCTCTCCGGTCCGATCCCCACATTTGCAATGTGTACCTGCCCGGCATAATCGGTTCCCGGATACATTACAAGGCCTCTCTTGCAGAAACCAAAAGTAATCGTTGCATCTGCCAGGAAAGCACAACCAAGCACCCGTCCGGTGTCCGAGCAGATCCCACTGGGAACATCCAGTGCCAGCTTAAATCCTTCCGCCACATTCATCTCTTCTACGGCTTCCGCATAGATGCCTTCCACCGGGCGGCTCAATCCTACACCGAACAAGGCATCTACAATCACATTATATTCATCTGCCTGCGTATTACTGTCTGTCTTCACCGGAAAATGTTGCAGGGTCTGCCACTGGCTCTTCCATTGCTCTGTGGCTTTCTCCGGATCTCCCACAAGTCGTACCGCTACCGTATAACCGTCCGCCGCAAGAAGTCTCGCCAAAGCCAGACCGTCTCCTCCGTTATTTCCCATACCAGCAAAAATGAGCACTTTTGTCCGTTCCTTCACGGCATCAAAGCGCTCTTTCAGAAAATCCTCCGCAGCCAGAGCCGCTCTTTCCATCAGAACCGGCCCCGGGATGCCGAGGTACTCTATGGTATTTTTATCGTATTGCTTCATTTCCTGTGCAGTTACCAGATATCTCATACTATTTTTGCTCCGGATTATATTTCATGTCAAACAGATTGACCACTTCTGCACCAAAAATATCATGCATGTAGTTGTAGATCTCCTGATTCTGCTGTTCCATCTGCTGTTTTTCGATCAGACGTTTTTTCAGTTCGATACGGATCGCACCCACCCACTCCGCAGTCTCTTTGATCTGTTTGTCATTATCCTTCATAATATCATAGCAGCAGTCCATAGTAAACATCATAAGCTGAAGATTTATTCTTTCGATCTCTCTGGGGATATCTTTTAACTCATCTTCGTATGCTTCCAGCTTCTCATTGCATTCCTCGATCAGGCGCTTATGATCCTCGATCTGTTTGTTCAGCTTACTGTTTTCGCCCTGCTGTTCCGCCTCATCCACCATAGGAACGATCTCTTTCATCAGCTTCTTTTTCAGATTCCGGATATCCTTCGACTCGGTATTGAGCTTACCTTGTCGTTTCAACAGCTGATTCAGGGCATCTTCCGTTTCTTTTAGCGGAACGGAACCGGTCTTATTCAACAACCGATACCATTTATTATCCAGGGTGAGTACGGGCAGATGCTTTCCCGTCAATGCACCTTTGAAAGCAGCCTGTCGGTCCTGTGCATTTTCTTCTGCGTTACCGTTGCCCATAATATCACTCCTTTGATGCCTTACTTCATGTTGTATTATTTCTCGGTGCGCTGAAATTCATAAAAGCGGCTGCTTCGCATCCGTCATCGCCTTGCGACTTTTCCTTTTATTCATTTTCAGACACTCCGCCTATGAAATAAGCAATCATACGCTTGCTTATTTCATGTCTGAACTGTAACGGTTAATATTATAGGATAGCTTCATTAAGCTGTCGGACAGATGCACGTTCTCCACCTGAATTCCCTCGGGAACATTCAGATCCACATGAGCGAAATTCCAGATAGCACGGATCCCGTTAGCCACCAGCTTATCTGCCACTTCCACAGCACTGGTCTTTGGAATCGTCAGCACAGCGATATCGATGTCATTCTCCCGGATAAAGGATTCCAGCTGATCCATGGGCATGACCTTCACACCGCGGACATCCTTACCCACCAGTTCCGGGTTCGCATCGAACATTCCCTTGAAGATAAATCCACGACGTTCGAAGTTCATATAATTGCCCAGCGCTCTTCCCAGATTGCCTGCTCCAATGATGACGAAATTATGCTGCTTATCCAGTCCTAAGATCTTACCGATCTCACGATACAGAGATTCTACATTATATCCATAGCCCTGCTGGCCGAAACCGCCGAAATTATTAAAATCCTGACGTATCTGGGATGCGGTCACCTTCATCAGTCCGGAAAGTTCCTGCGAAGAGATACGTTCCACACCTTCATCCTTCAATTCCCCCAAATATCGAAAGTATCTGGGCAGTCTGCCAATCACAGCCTGTGAAATTTCTTTTACTTCCAATACTTTCACCTCCGTTTTTTTTAGTATACACCATGTGTTAAAAACTTGTCAATGAATTGACAGGTTTTCTTCTTTTCGTTACAATGAAATTTAAAAAGCCCGGTCTCCGTGGGTTGGAAATAAAGGATACTTACTACCATGATATTATCTTGTCAGAATATTTCAAAAGCATTTGTAGAAAATCAGGTATTGAAAAATGTCTCTTTTCATATAGAGGATCATGAAAAAGCTGCCATCGTGGGCATCAACGGTGCCGGGAAAACGACACTGCTCCGCATCATCGTAGGGGAAATGACTCCCGATGACGGGCAGGTGGTTCTGGCGAGGGACAAGACCCTGGGATACCTTGCACAGAACAGCACTGTGGACACCTCTCACACCATTTACGAGGAACTGTTATCTGTCAAGGCGGATCTGCTGCGCCTGGAGGAAAAGATCCGGGAATGCGAAAACAATATGAAGCATGCCGAAGGAGATGCGCTGGAAGACCTTATGAAGCAGTACACCTCTCTCACCCATGCTTTCGAGACCGGCGGCGGCTATCTCTACCGCAGTGAGCTGGTCGGTGTGTTAAAGGGACTGGGATTTACCGAAGATGAATTCTCCAAGCCGGTTGCCACACTCTCCGGCGGTCAGAAGACCCGTGTGGCGTTAGGACGGCTTCTGTTACAGAACCCTGATCTCATCATCCTGGACGAGCCGACGAACCACTTAGATATGAATTCCATCGCCTGGCTGGAGACTTATCTGTTGAATTACAAGGGAGCCGTTCTCATCGTCTCCCACGACCGGTATTTTCTGGACCGGATCGCCGGGAAAGTCATCGAGATCGACCAGTCCAAGGCTACAACCTTTATGGGCAATTACTCCGATTATGCCGTAAAAAAGGAACAGCTGCGCGTTGCTGCCTGGAATGCCTATATGAACCAGCAGCGTGAGATCAAACATCAGGAAGAGGTCATCGAAAAATTAAAATCCTTCAACCGGGAAAAGTCCATCAAACGGGCGGAAAGCCGTGAGAAAATGCTGGACAAGATCGAGGTCATCGAAAAACCCTCCGAGGTCCGCACGGATATGAAGCTGACACTGACGCCCCGGATCTTAAGTGGCAATGATGTGCTGACTGTGGAGCATCTGGCCAAAAGCTTTGATTCCCATAAGCTCTTCACGGATGTCAATTTCGAAATCAAACGCGGCGAACATGTGGCGATCATCGGTGACAACGGTAGCGGCAAGACCACTCTGCTTAAGATCTTAAACGGTCTCGTTCCTGCAGATCAGGGTACCTTCCGATTAGGTTCCAATGTGGAGATCGGCTATTACGATCAGGAGCATCATGTCCTGCACAGTGACAAGACATTGTTCGAAGAGATCTCCGACGATTATCCCTACCTGAACAATACCCAGATCCGCAATGTGCTGGCGGCTTTCCTCTTCACCGGGGAGGATGTTTTCAAGCGTATCAGTGATCTGAGTGGCGGCGAGCGCGGTCGTGTATCTCTCGCCAAGCTGGTACTCTCCAACGCAAACTTCCTCATCCTGGATGAGCCGACGAACCACTTAGATATCATGTCCAAGGAGATTCTGGAGGATGCCCTGAACGGTTACGAAGGAACGATATTGTATGTCTCCCATGACCGTTACTTTATCAACCGTACCGCCCACAGGATCCTGGATCTGACAGAGGGACAATTCGTAAATTATGTTGGAAATTATGACTATTATCTCGAAAAGCACGACACCGTGATGGCTGCAATAGAAGCCAGTGTTCCACAGAGTGCTGACGCAGATAACACAGTTGCCGCTAAGGTTGCAGAATCCGAAGTTAAGCTGGACTGGAAAGCCCAGAAAGAAGAACAGGCACGACTCCGCAAGAAAGAAAACGACCTGAAAAAATGCGAAGAACAGATTGCCAGACTGGAAGCCCGTGTCTCCGAGATTGACACCGAAATGTCCGATCCCGCCATCGGCACCCAGGTGGCAAAATTGCAGGAACTGTCCAAAGAGCAGGTCGCCTGCCAGGAGCAGCTGGAAAAATTATATGAACAGTGGGAAGAACTGGCAGAGTAAATATTTTTAAGGGAAGGGCACAGCAACGATAAAGTCGTTGGCTATGCCCTTCCTTTGTTTAAACTACTACCTGTTCTTGCACTAACTGCAATATAACACAATATTACATCATTTTCTGGATAAAATAAAAAGAACCGGCTGACATTTTACTGTCTACCGATTCTTTCTATAATTTTGCTCTACAATTCTTTCTTTGATAGCGGCTTCAAATAATTCTTCTTTAATGTTCTCTCATCATTGAAAAAATATATTTCTGATTTTGACAACAAATGATTCTCCATCTTTAGTTCCGTCAACTTAAGTGTACATATCAAATCTGCAACTTGAAACAATCTATAATCAGCTGGAATTACCTTACGAAATTCAACGTTTTCCAATAATGCGTTAAAAACTGATGATAGAATTCTTGTTACCTCCACTTGTCCATTATCATAATATATCTTAACAGTATCATAATTGCAAAAGAAAGCATAATTATCACGAATAAATACAGCCAATTGCTTACTAAGCTTTCCGGTTGCTTCTATAGAATCCTCTATATGTTTCTTTTCTATGTATATTGACTTAAAGTTTATATTCAAACGACGTACAAAACTCATCATTTTCATAATAATTTTTTGTCGTTCTTTTAAATCATATCCTCGATATTCTTCTTCCGACCTTATCACCGGTCCAGAATGAACACTATGCTTTGGCCATCCAATATTACTAAGTTCATTCTCCAATATTTTCAAATCGTCGACAATGTTAACTGCCTGATCATGTAATACCATAGATATAATATAAAATGGTGCATGATAATCATAAACTCCAAAATCCCCAGATTCATCTACAAAAATGCTTAATTCTTTCATTCATCCCCCGTATAATAAAAATGGCGGGTGTCTTACCCGCCGTTTGGTGGACCCGGGTCTTACGACCAGCCCATATATTTATTGTGCATATGCACAACAGATCTTTATCTGTATTAATAGTATATGCGATTATTTCAAAAAAATCAATTAATTACATACTATTTTTTTCTTTTTTCTTCATTTAAGAATCTTTCTGCTTTGTCATTGCCAGTGAGCACCTCTGAAATACAGCATTCGGGGCACCGAAATAATATGCTCTTGTTTTATTAAACAACCATAAATTTTACTGTTTTGCATACTTTTACTATCTTTTTAAATTCTGTGTTATCCATAAATTGTATATCCTTATGTGGGTGCATAATTAAGCAAAATTTTTCTTGGGACTTCCCGTCCCCTCACAGCGGCTTCCATTGGAAAGCGTTTGAAATCGTCAAAAGTCATACCATTTAAATTATAATGTTATTATTATCACAAAACTCTCGTACATCCTCTTCAAATAAACTATAATTAATTTTTTCCTTTTTCGAAACAGATTTTACAGATTCTAATATATTATCTATAATTAGTCTTTTTTTATTGGCAGTATCAGCTTTAACATACTCCTCATAGTCAATTTGTAAACTTACTGATCTCGTCCTTTGCTTCATGATATTGTCCCTGCGGTGCACCAACTGACCGAGTGACCAGTACGCATCGTTCGGACAAGCATCCGGAAGCTTATCAAGCATGTTTAATGTTGCAAGTGCAATGGCTTCCGCATCATCACTGTCACTTTTGCGATACATGGCACCCCGGTGCTTTGCCTGTCGATGTGAGATAGCGGTATTTACATCCTTTACAAAATACCCCTTATCAATCAGCCACACCGCTAAAGGTCTGCCGTAACCATAAGCATTCTCCAGACCATAGACTACTTCTTTTGCATCAGTATTACATTTTTTAACCTTTGTTACTAGCTTAGGAAAATCGGCTGGTCTGTTTGGAAAAGTAATCTCTCCAAGCTTTTGATTGTAGCAGTCAATCATAACTGCTGTGTGGGTTTCTTTGTGTAAATCGATACCCACATAAATAAAATTTTGTTTAACCATAAAATCAACCCCAATCTCAATGTTTGGCAAAATAGTGGCAATCTCAACTGTTAAGCCAGTGTCCCAGAATTACGCTTCTGCAACTGGGTCGGCAAGAGTGGTAAAGTCTATCTACTTCTGGTTAGGCACAAAGTATTTCAAAAGAAATACCGCTGACTTTCATAAAGATGGATATTTCCTGCAGAACGCAGGAGTCACAAAAGACTTACGAATTGCTTTTGTGGTGTGTGATGTTAACTCTGAACAGAAAAGGTTGCAAGTCAAAATTTTTGTTTTTGAAAAATTGGAGGGAAATTTGACGATTTGGCGGCTGAATTGGCTTTATGCCATAGACCAAAAACAGAAGAAAAACGGTAATAATGCACAAATTCAATTTTCAGACAGACAAAACAACTTTCTCTTACCCCTGTGAGAGCCTGTGTTGCCCCTGTGTGCGATTTTAAGAGCGAAGTCGAGGTAGTTACCCATGATAAACTTTTTAAGGCTTGTTGGGGAAATGTGAGAGATTTGATTTCTTAAGATAGTGCCAAAATAAATAGGGTCGAAAATAGTGCGGGTTAAAGGGCTTATGCCGCCAGAGGACGGCCTAAGCCGGGAAACACCCACCGGCAGAGCCGTTGGGAAGATATCCGCATGGCATAACTTTCTCTGCTATTCAAAAATATGTTATGCTTTGGGACATTTTTATCGGAATAAAACATTCCCGATTCTATGTTTTTGTTTAGGTATTACGAGAACTTTTCATCCCCCTTATACCCCCTGGTGCGTGCCATGGTAACATAGAGGCTTTGGAATCGTCAAGAAAAATGTTGCAAAATTGTTACATTTTAATCATTGCTTAGTCGGCTCTTATACTTACCTTTTAATAGCTATTCTTTTACCGAGATTGCTTTTCTCACCTCTTTACTTACAACTCCATAACTTCCCAAACAGATATCCATCTCATACCACCACAATATTGAAAAAAATCTGTAAATGGATTACCGCTTTTTTGACCAATTTTTATATATGAAATACCGCTTAAGGAGATTATTTTTTACATTTACTCTACAGAAAAACGCATTGTCTTCACAGCAACGAGTGCCATGAAAACAATACGTTCTAAATCTTTGAAGAAGCAATATTCAGTTTTGCGAGTGTCCTTATATGCACCCAAAGGGTAAATTCGCCCTAGGGTCTTCAAATTAATCTACATGGATTATATCACCTTCGGTGAGAGCCATTCCGATTAATTTAAAGACCAAAATAATTTACTTTGTCGAGCGTCCTTATGTGGAGACATAATTAAATATAATTTCTACAAATATTTTCTAATCGCATCACACTCTAAATCGATTCCCCCATCATTTACCACTTCACTCCAATCATATACATCTTTAAAATGAAAATAGCTCCATTTTTCATACAAATCATTAATTGAAGTAGCTATTAATAAACCATGCAGATTTTTCTCACTTTCGTAAATCTCATGTTCATAAAATACCACTGTTCCATTTCTTATGTCCAGACAAAATGCGTCCCCATTAGGAAAATGGAATAAAGGATACCAATGCATAATATCTTCCACGATTTCCAGCTCATCTAAATCAGTATCATAACATTCGTCCATTATCTCCATCAATTCCTCATGTTCTTTTTCTAGACCACTATCCGAAACAAAATTAATTGCCCCCATATACCTATTATTTTCATCATGCCACACTACTTCAAAAAGTTTATAATGTTCATAAATATATTTTGTGCTTTCGTTTAGTGAAAAATTATTTAATACACTATTGATAACTAAATTTTCTTTTTTTTCATTCTTAACAGTCAGCTTATAATGGCTATTAAGGTACTCTTTCACATCACTAAAATAGTCTCTCATTATTTTCCTCCATAAGGATGAATTGTATATCCACTTAATCCGTAATCATCCATCATTTTTCCTGCAAACTGATATATATCTTTTGCTGTTGCATTCGGATTATTATCAATAAAATCCATCCATTTTTGATTCCATCCACCTTTACCGTGGATAATGTTCATATGCATACCCCCTTTACCTGCGTCTACAGTAATTGTATATTGATCAACATCAATGCCCCTAGCAGAAATAAAATCTGCATATGGCTTACTTTTTCCTCTAAAGGCAGGAATGATATGATGATCATTAGTTTTCCCTGTTATTGGTTTAGTTGTTTCCAGTAATAGAACCTCTGTCTTACTACCACTCTCTACCGCTTCGCAGGCAGTCCCCTTCCCTTTCAACCGGGCCCCGCCTATCGTCATTAGCAGATAATTAAATGTACCAGCACCTATTCTTCTTCCAATCGCTGAATCATAGGTTCCATTCCAAACATCCTGTAAGCCTGCTTTTGCTGCATCTAAAGTCTGCGTCAGCGAAAAATCCTTTATAAACAATAGATATGATAAAGGATTATTAAT
>NZ_QUIU01000015.1:11877-12313 GCF_003480225.1 Clostridium sp. AM34-9AC | reverse complement strand
GTCAGCGAAAAATCCTTTATAAACAATAGATATGATAAAGGATTATTAATTGAATTAACCCCTTTCGCTGATGTAATAATCATGCTCAGCTGGTAGTCTGCATTACTTATGATCTGGGTATATTCAATTCCCTGTCCCACAAAACCCGCATAAAATCCTGCGGTTGCAGTCCTCTGCATCTCTTTACTGTCAGAATTTCCTTTTACCGTTTCCCTTATGACTATGATATCTGCCGGGGTCTTCACCGCCGGTCCCATAACAATATCTCCATAATCCAGGAATATCTGACCCGCCCTGTTGTTTAACAGTCCTCTTTCTATGGCATCTTCTATGCTAAGGCGCTGGTTTTCATAGTTTTCAATGGTCTTTTGTGCCTGTGTATTCGGATCAATTATCCAGCCTTTCAGGCTTTCAAGCACCTCAACCTCATTTCCGC
>NZ_QUIU01000015.1:0-11867 GCF_003480225.1 Clostridium sp. AM34-9AC | reverse complement strand
GATCAATTATCCAGCCTTTCAGGCTTTCAAGCACCTCAACCTCATTTCCGCAAAAGCATTGTCTTCACAGCAACAAATGCCATGAAAACAATGCTTTCTGCATCTTTGATGGAACAATATTCTATTTTAGTTTTTAATAACCTTAAATGAAAATATAATTAAAACGATATATTAATCTAATATCTTTGTTCTGAAAATTTTTCAATCCAACCATCCGATGTATACAATTCACCAGATAACCCATCACTTATATCCGCAATGTTCTCTCCGCCAACAATAATCTGAAATTCATCATGTTCTTCAAATAGGCATAACATATTATGAATACTCAAATCTACAATCTGAGGAATAATATCACTGATTAGCGACTTTTGCTCATCATTCAATTTATTCACTCTCTCAAATAATAACTGGGACTCTTTACTTTTCATCAAACCTTGCGTTTTTCTATCAAATACATCAATAGTTCTATCCCTCACTTCCTTAATAAAAATCTTACCAAATTCTTCTAAATAATTGTCCATTCTTACATTCCTCCTAATATTTATTTTGAATACCAAGGTATTCTTGTAGGTGCTGTTACACCTTGTTCCCTCAAATTTCTTAATGATGCATTAATTAAATCATCTATCATAGAATCACTAGCTCCACCAGCTTTTAATGCTTCTCTTGCAATTCTTGTATGTTCTTCTAAAGTATTCGGTCTGCCACTTTCATATAGCTCTTTAAATAATTCTCGCTGTTTCGAAGTCATAATATTATGGTCTAACCCATTGTCCCTCATAAAATTCTGACTTATTGAAAAACCTTTTTTAGGGTCATAATTTACATCATCTTTAAAACCAGCTTTAGCATGAACATGATGACCACCTACATCTCCATACTCTCCTGTGCCTGAATAGCTACCACTCTCCGCCACCTCACAGGCAGCACTCTCTCCCTTCATCAGGGCACCGCCTATCGCCACCAGAAGGTAATCCAGTATTGCAGCTCCGGTTTTCCTGCCAAGTGCAGAATCATATTCCCCGTTCCATGCACCCTTTGCGGTTCTCTTTGCCGCTTCCAGTTTCTCCTGTGGTGAGAAGTTCCTGAAATACTCCACATATGTAAGAGGATTGGCAGCTGCGTTGAGTCCCTTTTGCGTTACGATCAGCAGGCTTAACTGGTAGTCTGCCTTGCTTATGATCTGGACATATTCCAGCCCCTGTCCCACAAAACCCGCATAAAATCCTGCGGTTGCAGTCCTCTGCATCTCTTTACTGTCAGAATTTCCTTTTACCGTTTCCCTTATGACTATGATATCTGCCGGGGTCTTCACCGCCGGTCCCATAACAATATCTCCATAATCCAGGAATATCTGACCCGCCCTGTTGTTTAACAGTCCGCTTTCTATGGCATCTTCTATGCTAAGGCGCTGGTTTTCATAATTTTCAATGGTCTTTTGTGCCTGTGTATCTGGATCAATTATCCACCCTTTCAGGCTTTCAAGCACCTCAACCTCATTTCCGCTCGGATCCGTATAATTCAGATAGCTGCTCACGCAGTAATTATACCGGTTAAGCGTCAGCGGTTCTGTCTGGTTGCCGAGGTAGCTGTCTTCGGTGAGGAAGGTCGCTGTTACCACGCAGTAGTACCTTGCTCTCAGATACTGGCTCTGGATATTCGGATTGTAGGACTCCCCATTGTAGGTGTATTCGTTCTCATACTGCGGAGCACCGAAGGTGATCTCACCGGTGACGCTGTAACGGTAGGACTGGTAGTCCTGTCCCTCTTCATTGGTGATGCCGGAGACACTTCCTCTGGCATCGTAGAGGTAGTAGCCGGTGCTGCCATCGAAGCGGTCAAGGGAGATCCGGTCGAATCCGCCCTTTATCTCCGCTCCGTAGATATACGAGGTATCCGTCTTGCCATTGATGTTCTGCTCGACCAGTACCTCTGCATGCTCACGGTTGACGTCGTTTAAGTACTCGATCAGCTCATAGTTTTTGTCATTCCTTTCGCTTCGCTCAAGGCACAAACAAGTTATGAAAAATGTTGTGCCCCTCCACTCTTTGATTTATAATTCTTTCAAGGAATAGCAATACACTACAGAGCACGGAAGGAGAAGTGGCGAATTTATTTCGACCCCGTATAGTTATATGTGCCGTCATCCTTACAAGCACAAACAAGTGGGACATTGAGCCCGGACTCTTATCATTGGTAATAAACCATGTTTATTCAGTCGCAGGATGACAGTCAATGTTGCTATTCCCTTTTTATTAAGGTGGTGATACTTAATGATGAAGTTAAAATACTCCATCTGCTGTGGACTTGATGTCCACAAAAATGTTATCGTTGCAACCATCGTAACTACCAATAAGGACGGCATATCCGAATATCTGCAAAAATCTTTTTCAACCATCAACTCAGATATTCAAAGGTTTCACAACTGGCTTATCGAGAATAATTGCTATCATGTTTGTATGGAATCCACCGGAAAGTATTGGATTCCTATTTTTAATTATCTCGAAAATGACATTGATGTCTGCCTTACACATCCGAAGTATGTCAAAGCCATTAAAGGCAAGAAAACGGACAAAAAGGATTCTAAATGGATTGCCGACCTCTACAAATTTGATCTTGTCAGATGTCCCTTTATTCCTCCAAAAGATTTTCGTCAGCTTAGGGAACTTTCCAGATACCGTTTCAAGCTGGTCTGCATGA
The DNA here is from genome assembly GCF_003480225.1 of Clostridium sp. AM34-9AC. Classification (NCBI taxonomy): domain Bacteria; kingdom Bacillati; phylum Bacillota; class Clostridia; order Eubacteriales; family Clostridiaceae; genus Clostridium; species Clostridium sp. AM34-9AC. The sequence goes on along the minus strand of NZ_QUIU01000015.1, from coordinate 9,164 downwards.
AGTCTTCCGAGAAGAATCGCATCCAGAACTGTATGACCATTTCCAATGTCGGCATTGCCAGTGTTCTTTCTGATCCTTTTGGCAAGACAGCAACTGAAATCATCTCTTATCTATTGGAGCATACTGCCGATTCCATGGATGAAAAAGCTGTCCGCAAACTCATAAAGAAAGGGGCTAAATCCAAGTCTGATGAAATCATCGAAGCCATCAAAGGCTACACTATTGAAACAGATCAGGCTAAAAAACTAGAGCTTGCCCGGGGGCATCTGGAATATCTCGATGATATGATTACCCAGACCGAAGTGGAACTCTATGTCCGCATCAAGCCTTATTACGAGTTCGTGGAGTTTGTCAGTACCATGCCCGGCATGACAGAGTTAAGTTCCACGATTGTTCTTGCAGAAACAGGCGTTGATATGGATATTTTTGATGATGCAAAACATCTGTGTTCCTGGTGCGGACTTTCTCCTGCCAACAATGAATCCGCTGGTAAGAAAAAGTCTGTCCGCATTGCCAAAGCAGGCGATTACCTGAAACCAATGATGGTTCAATGTGCCCTTGCTGCAATTAAGAGCAAAAAGCAGCCTTATTTTGCAATCAAATATGGTCGAATCAAAAAGCGACGTGGACACAAAAAGGCAATCATTGCCATTGCAAGAATGATGATGGTCTGTATTTACCACATGGTTTCAGAAAAGAAGCCCTTTACCCCTACTGACTATGAGGAATTGATGGACCCTCAGAATCATGTAGAGAGTGTCGTCTTGAATGAGAACAATGTGTTTGCTTACCTTGAAAGCCTTGGTTACGACAGCTCTAAGTTAGTGAAACGCAACGATAACTAACATTTTTTCTGCTTTCTATACTTGTAAAAACAGGGTTTTATGAACCCTTATATAAGTGCGCCCAAAAATCTACTTTATTTTTCACTCTTTTTCCTTACCGGTGGTCTTGATCCGGGCGATCAGATCTGCCTCTGTAGCGCCGACTTCCTCCTGTACCGGGAAGAGGATGCCGCACTGGTTCTGGCTGTTGTTCTCCTCCGCATTGGTTGCATTGCCGTAGCCGGCGTCATCCGTGCCCTCGGACTTGCTGTTCTTCTTATTGTTGCCATTCCCCTTACCGTTGCCGTTTCCATTACCGTTATTGCCGGAATTTCCGTTTCCATTATTTCCACTGCCGGAGTTGTCCTTGTTGTTCCCGTTGCCGTTGCCGGAATTGCCCTTCCAGTCATCATCGGTATGGAGATTATAGTTCAATAAGAATCCCCGGTTGCCGTCACCGTCATAAGCCGCAGCAAGGAGCAGTTCATCCCCGTCATGCACTGCCGCCAGGCGGTTCTCCACGGTGTACTCATAGGTCTTCTCCACCTTGTCGGTGCCGACTTTACCGGTTTCCGTAATGCGGTTGCCGTCCGCATCATAGGTGTAGGCAAGGCTGGTAGTCTTCTTCCCGTTATAGAGCTGTTCCGATACCAGCTGGTTACTTTCATTGTACTCGTATTTATGCCATTCTGCAACCGTTCCGTTTAAGGTCTTCTCCATATAGGTGCGGTTGCCCATCAGGTCATACTCGTAGGTGTAAATATAAGTGCCGTAGTTGTCCTCTGTCTCCGTTGCAGAAACCAGCTTTCCTGCAGCATCGTAGGTAAAGGTGCGGTCTGTCTCCACAATCTGGTAGGCAAAGGTCGCATCCTTGTCATGCTTTGCATGCTTGGTGCCGTGGGGGTACAGATCATCATGTTTTCCATCCGTGTGCCTGCCGTTATGTTTTTCATCATAGGCGTAGCCTGCCAGGGATTCGATTAAAACGCAAAAATAGAGCAGCTCTATTTTACTAGACCTGCTCAAAAACTAACATCACATCCAAAAATTTACTATTAATCAACAATAAATGGCCAATATGTTCCTTCATAAGAGCCAACATTGCAAACCTGATTACTCACAGTAATATTGCGTGATGCATCCATGCCAATACTCATTACATTACAAGTAGCATAATCGTAAACTATGATTCCAGAAAACATTTGGAGCACCATAGGTAATCCCACTAAATGTGACTCTATTTGATTTCCCTCAAAGTTCAATTTGTACGTCATTTATCAATTCTCTCATAAACTGTATCTTATCTTCTCGTTAAACTTACAAATAATCAACCAACTTAGGGAAGTCAAAATTCAACTATGACTTTTGATATTTCTTCCCATTCAAACACTAACGGTTCATAATATTTCGCTCCGGGAAGCACAACAAACCCCTCCTCCGACATATAAAAAGAAGAGGCTTGAAACAAATAGCTGATTGAATCTATCTCTCCGTTATCTTGTTCTGGATTATTTCCATCAGACGTAAGGTTATTTATTACAATTTCCTTTTCTGTCATATGTCCATAATATAATATTTTTTCTGCATCTTCCTTGAAAATAAACAATCTGATTTCTCTTGAATCATCATCAAAATAATGAACCAGCATATCTTCAAATTTATCTTCATTTTCAATTAAGTCACCGAGCAATACTCTTCTGCCATTCAGCATGTCAATAACAATAGCATATGCAATCTTTCCGGGAAGCCTACTTTCTGTCCCTCCTTCATATAAGACCGAAAGATAATGTTTATATTGATAAATTCCTGTAATTTGCATCGCATTTTCACCGCTAAACAGATCATACAAGGGTCCCCCAATTTCTGCACAATCTAATATCCAACACGCGTCTTCCCATAAAGTATGATTGATATTCCACTGCAATTTTTCATTCGAACATCCACTAATTTTTACATATGGTACATAATATGTTTTATCCTCTGAAGTAGAGAAAGAAAAAACATCTTTCTCTACTTCATAAGAATAGGATGTCAGTTCAGAAGTAACATTTTCAACAGTTCTTGTTTCTGCAATATTTTCTTGATATATAGTTTCACTGTTTGGCACTTCCTCTAAAGCAACTATACTTTCTTCCTCGTTGTTAATATATCTCTCGCCTTCAGCACATGCACTCAAAAATAGCATACCTATCAAATATACATAAACTATTCCAAATATTCTATTTCCCAAATACATCGTATGCTTTCTTATACTTTTCACTCCTGTCCTCCCAGTTCTTAGGCAACGGGTTACTGTGATTACCCACTATTAACCTACCTTCCTTTATCTCATACTCTCCTCCATTTCTTATGATCTCCAAATCATCACTGTTTGCCGTAAAACCATTTACAAAATACTGAGTAATCAAAAAAATTCCTTCCGTATTTCCGTAAGTTGAAGCATAATCATTTAAGCTCCCTACACCTGTTTTTTTCACATTCGTAGTTCCCCAAAACCATGCCGATGCCTCTAAGCTGTAATTAGCCGCAATATAGTGAACTCTGTCAACTTCATCACTTAACATATTATCATATGCGCCTATCTCTTTCAAAAACGTATCTTGCGTATCTTTCCATGATAATTGTATATACCCTGCTCCTCGTTCGTCAAATTTCATTGTGGAACCTGAACTAACTCTTTTAATATATGAACTCCAATTGTCTGCGCTAAGCGTTTCTTTTCCATTTCTCATTCCCTCAATGTTATCTATTCCAAAATTACTTTCATGCGCCATTGTAGCCATAAACATTGTTATACTTGCTTTATTTGTTATACCATACTCATTTAAAGTACGATTAAATTTAACAATATAATCTTCCTTTTTACCATTAAATGCTCGCCAACCAAACTCTTCTAACTGTTCTATTGTCACATGAAAAATCTCACATGCAAAATTTTTATTTTGCTTGTATGCTGTTGCCATAATACGCTGCACATAGGACATATTTTGTTCATAATTATACGCTAATACATAGTCTATAGACGCTTGTGGTAACTGTAACTCATGTAAAGCACTTAAAAATTTTTCTGCAATATATAGACTAATTTTCTTTTGGTATTTTTCCTTTAATGGCATTTTTGAATACTGAATATATAAATCATTCATTTCATTTTCATACACCCAATGTCCGCTCGGATCCGTATAATTCAGATAGCTGCTCACGCAGTAATTATACCTGTTAAGCGTCAGCGGTTCTGTCTGGTTGCCGAGGTAGCTGTCTTCGGTGAGGAAAGTCGCCGTTACCACGCAGTAGTACCTTGCTCTCAGATACTGGCTCTGGATATTCGGATTGTAGGATTCTCCGTTGTAGGTGTATTCGTTCTCATACTGCGGAGCACCGAAGGTGATCTCTCCGGTGACACTGTAACGGTAGGACTGGTAGACCTGTCCCTCTTCATTGGTGATGCCGGAGACACTTCCTCTGGCATCGTAGAGGTAGTAGCCGGTGCTGCCATCGAACCGGTCAAGGGAGATCCGGTCGAATCCGCCGTTTATCTCCGCTCCGTAGATATACGAGGTATCCGCCTTGCCATTGATGTTCTGCTCGACCAGTACCTCGGCATGCTCACGGTTGACGTCGTTTAAGTACTCGATCAGCTCATAGTTCTTTTCCTTACCGGTGGTCTTGATCCGGGCGATCAGATCTGCCTCTGTAGCGCTGACTTCCTCCTGTAGCGGGAAGAGAATGCCGCACTGGTTCTGGCTGTTGTTCTCCTCCGCATTGGTTGCATTGCCGTAGCCTGCATCATCCATGCCCCAGGACTTGCTGTTCTTCTTATTGTTGCCCTTCCCCTTACCGTTGCCGTTTCCATTGCCGTTATTGCCGGAATTTCCTTTTCCGTTGTTTCCGCTGCCGGAATTGTCCTTGTTGTTCCCGTTGCCGTTGCCGGAATTGCCCTTCCAGTCGTCATCGGTATGGAGATTGTAGTTCAGTAAGAATACCCGGTTGCCGTCACCGTCATAAGCCGCAGCAAGGAGCAGTTCATCCCCGTCATGCACTGCCGCCAGACGATTCTCTACGGAGTATTCATAAGTCCTGTTCACCTTGTCCGTGCCGATCCGCCCGGTCTCACTGATCCGGTTGCCATCTGCATCATAGTTATAGGCAAGGCTGGTGGTCTTTTTGCCATTGTAGAGCTTTTCAGAGATCAGCTGGTTACTCTCATTATACTCATATCTGTGCCACTCCACAACCGTTTCGTTCAGGGTTTTCTCCATATAGGTACGGTTACCCATAAGGTCATACTCGAACGTATAGACACGTAGGTGCTGTAATTGTCCTCAAAAAAACGCACCCTTTCGCAACATTCTGTTACTAAGAGTGCGTTACATCAGTATAATATTTTGTCAAGTGTCTATTAATTAACAGCATGGATTCTTAATTGCTTTGCAACAGCCATGATGGTTAATTAACAGAAAAATATTAAGTTATTAGGACTTTGAGAACATGATAATTCACTTTTTAACAACAACTTCTTGATTTACTTCATACTCAACTTTTTCCAATTTAATGCTATCTGCATCGATCTGCGTTAAATCTGCTGTAATAATCTCTAATTCATCTATAACTCCATTAACAACATGTAACAAAAATACAATTGGTGCTGTTGAAGTTTGAAACGCTCTCATCTCTACAGGAACTCTAACAAGATATGGATACGGTTCAATTTCTCCTTCAATTTTAAATTTTAAAGAAATAAAGGCGTACTCTTGCTTATAAATAATTTTTGCTTTTGAGAACTGTTTAAGCAAAATATCTCTGCCGCGAAATTCAACATCCATTAATCTATTAATCCATTGTTGCTCTTTTATATATATATTTCGATAGATTTCAATCCCTCCCATTTTCATTATTATATTACTGCAACGGATAATAAGTTCCTACGTTAATAATTCCCTCAGCAACACCATAAGAAGTATACTCTATGGTAATCCCGTCTACCATAATTCGCCCCTTATGAAACTGCCCTGTTCTCAAATTCAATGTAGAAACTTCTGTTGCCAATGCTTGATTTACTGCATCAACATTTAGATCAGTTTCTTCTAGATGTCTACCTCCATGCCCAAAGTTTACAGTTTTGCCATTTTCTTTAATTGTTGAAGTTATTCCGCCACCTCCACTTGGTGCCGCATATTCTCCTGCACTAGTATTTCTACCATTCTTGACATAAACTCTTTACCCTTATAATAATCCAAGCCGATGCCACTCTTCCGGAAAATGCGTACGCTTCCCAAAGCTGACTATCACCTCTGCTTAAAATTCTACTACATATTTACCATTATTTCACTACTTTTCGCCAGCCCTTTCCACCACTGGCATACGATATTCCGTACCATGCTTTAACATTCCATAAATAATACTGATTAACCGTCTTGAAATGCAAATCAGTGCCTGCTGACTGGTTTTTCCCTCTGCCTTACGTTTCTCATAATATGCCCGTACCACCGAATTTCTCGGTGTACCATTTGAGGATACCTGCACCATCTGGATTGCAAGGAAATAAATGGTTGCCTGCAATCGTCTGTTACCCTGCTTGGTAGCTACATCCTTCCCCTTACCGCTGGAGGATAAATGAAGCGGTGCAATTCCGGCAAACTGTGCCAGTTTATTGGCATTACTAAAGCGTTTGATATCACCGATTTCAGCAAGAATCTTCACTGCTGTGATAACATTTACACCAGGAATGGTTGTAAGTGTGCAGCCCAGCATCTTATACATCTGTTCCAGCATTTTATCTACTTCCACAAGCTGTTTATCATAATGCTGTATATCGCTGACAATGCTGAGTGTCACCATATCTCTGGCATCTTGAAAATTATTATTCTTGACCTTATCACTGGCTACTGCATCCAAGATTTTCTCGCAGGTTTTAGTGGAGCATTTATTGTGGCTGACTGGAACAAGTTCCGCCCGCAAATCTTCCACTGACTTACCCTTTAGATATTTTCTGGATGGGTAATGCTCCCAGAAATACAACGCAGTGGGTCTGCTGATATCATTGAAAAACTGCTTGTAAGACGGATAGGCAATACACAACTGCTCATGCAATTGGTTGACTAATCTCGTCCTTTGCTTCATGATATTATCCCTACGATGCACCAACTGACCAAGTGACCAGTACGCATCATTGGGGCAGGCATCCGGAAGTTTGTCCAGCATATTTAGTGTCGCCAGAGCAATGGCTTTGGCATCGTCACTATCGCTCTTACGGTACATAGCACCTCGATGCTTTGCCTGTCGATGTGAGATAGCGGTGTTTACATCCTTAACCAGATACCCCTTGTCAATTAGCCAGACCGCTAAGGCTCTGCCGTAACCGTAGGCGTTCTCAAGACCATAAACTACTTCTTTTCCATCGGTATTACACTTCTTTACTTTAGTAACCAGCTTAGGAAAAGCGGCTGGTCTGTTTGGGAAAGTAATCTCTCCCAGCTTTTGATTGTAGCAGTCAATCATAACTACTGTGTGGGTTTCTTTATGTAAATCGATACCCACATAAATAAAATTTTCTTTAACCATAGAATCAACCCCAATCTCAATGTTTGGCAAAATAGTGGCAATCTCAACTGTTAAGCATCTTTCTCGGAATTACGCATCTTTTCAGCTACCGAGTGTGCAAGAGTGGTATAGCCTATCCATTTCTGGTCAGGCACAAAGTATTCCATACAGGAACACCGCTGACTTTCATGGAGATGGATACATCCTACAGAACGCAGGAAACGAAGTAGAAGAAATCTCCTTCGTGGTGTGTGATGTTAACTCTGAAAAAGAACAGTTACAAGTCAATTTTTTGATTTGGGAGCAGATTTTTTCATATGAACCACTAAAATGAGCAGAATTAGCTTTATGCCATATACCAAAAAACAGAGAAAAACAGTAATAATGCACAAATATAATTTTCAGACAAGCAAGCCAACTTTCTCTTGCCCTTGTGAGAGCCTGTGTTGCCCCTGTGTGCAATTTTAAGAGCGAAGTCGAGGTAGTTACCCATAATGGAAGATTAAAGGCTTGTTGGGGAAGTGTGAACGAAGTTACTTTTAGAAAATATAAGAAAAATATTAGGGTCGAAATGTGTGCAGGTTAAAGGGCTTATGCCGTCCTTCGGCGGCATAAGCCGAGAAACACCCACCGGCAGAGCCGTTGGGTGAAATGTGGTATGGCATAACTTTCTCTGCTGTTCAAAAATTTGTTATGCTTTAGAACAGTTTTGTAGGGATTACCATGTAACGGAAAAATAGGAAATGCACCATAGCTCATAGTAGCTACGAAACATCTCCTATTATGTGTTTTTGTTTAGGTATTAAGGGAATATTTCATCCCCCTTACACCCACTGGTGAGTGCCATTGTAACATGGATGTTTAGGAGGCGTCAAGGAAAATGTTACAAAATTGTTACGTTTGCAAACCCAACTAAACAAATTCTATGTTTTCGCCTAAAACCTCTAAAAGAATTATTTCATTCCACGAATCGTAAAAGATTGTGCTTTTGACCTCTGCTATTTCATCAATTGTGCCATCACCGTTTACAATATCTTCTTTCAATTCTTCTAACAGTATAGAATTTGTTTGAATTAGTATATCTCCTATCTCTCTACCTATAGAATTTTTTTCTTTGAAGGCATAATAGTTTGAAAAAATAATTTGCCTAATTTTTTGATCCCAAGTTTTGATATATATAATCAAGCAAGAATCTTTTATGCAAATATCATATATTGTATTATCCATGTTGCTTACGCTATTTATCCAATCCATTATTTGTCACCTCTCTTATTCTGGGAAGGGTTCTCCTGGTATGAATCCAGAGCCTGCTCCAGGTGTATATCCTTCAGGATACCATTTCTTTACATTATTTTTGTTATTCCAACTTTTTGTAGGATCAACCTTATATTCCACATGATAATGAACACCATGATGTCTTGGATTATAGGTTTCGCCTGGCAATAACGGATGTTGTTCTGCCCTTATCCTAATATTATCGCTCGTTTGAATAGTCTGACTTGTTGTACCATTAGCTTTTGTTGCTTTATTTCTCGGTATTTCTGGTAACAAGTCATCTGGGTTTTCTGGAAATACATTTTTAGGGTTACTACCACTCTCTACCGCTTCGCAGGCAGTCCCCTTCCCTTTCAGCAGGGCCCCGCCTATCGTCATTAGCAGATAATTAAATGTACCAGCACCTATTTTTCTTCCAATCGCTGAATCATAGGTTCCATTCCAGGCATCCTGTAAGCCTGCTTTTGCTGCATCTATAGTCTGAGTCAGCGAAAAATCCTTTATAAACAATAGATATGATAAAGG
>NZ_QUIU01000014.1:941-90500 GCF_003480225.1 Clostridium sp. AM34-9AC | reverse complement strand
ATGCCTATGCGCGGCTCATTGCTCGCGTAACTTTCCATTTATTTCAGCTTCCAGATATCTCTGTTGTACTCTGCAATAGTTCTGTCGGAGGAGAAGAATCCGGCCTTGGCGATGTTCACTAACATCATCTTCTTCCACTTCTGCTGATCCTCGTAATCAGCAAATGCCTGATCCTTTACCTTGATGTAGTCCTCTAAGTCAAGCAGGGTCATGAACCAGTCTTTGTTCAGCAGCTCGTTGTACAGACGCTCCAGGTTCTCCTTTTTGCCGACCTTGAGCACTTCTTTGCTGACGATGAAGTCTACAGCCTCTTTGATCACAGGGCTCTTCTTGTAGTAGTCCTTAGAAACATAATCTGCCTTCTCGTAATGCTTGATCACAGTGTCGCTGTCCTTACCGAAGATGTAGATATTGTCATCGCCTACCAGCTCATGGATCTCTACGTTTGCACCGTCACTGGTACCCAGTGTTACGGCACCGTTTAACATGAACTTCATGTTACCGGTTCCGGATGCCTCCTTGGATGCCAGGGAGATCTGCTCGGAGATATCGCAGGCAGGGATCAGCTTCTCAGCATAGCTTACATTATAGTTCTCTACCATAACAAGCTTCATGTAAGGGCTGACTTCAGGATCGTTATTGATAATGTCGGACATTACCAGCAGGAGATGGATGATATCCTGAGCAATCACATACGCAGGCGCAGCCTTTGCACCGAAGATAAAGGTCAGTGGAGTAGAAGGCTTCCTGCCGCCCTTGATCTCCAGATATTTGTGAATGATATACAGTGCATTCATCTGCTGACGCTTATACTCATGCAGACGCTTTACCTGAATATCGAAGATGGAATCGGGATTCAGCTCCACGCCCTCCTTCTCCTTGATATAGGATACCAGTTCTGCCTTCTTGGTCTTCTTGATGTCGTAGATGGCATCCAGTACGGCCTGATCGTCCTTATGCTCTAACAGCTTCTGTAATTCATCCGCATCCTTCTTGTAGCCGTCGCCAATGGTCTGGGTCAGGAAGGCAGCCAACTCATGGTTGCAGGACAGCAACCATCTGCGGAAGGTAATACCGTTGGTCTTGTTGTTGAACTTCTCGGGATAGATCTTGTAAAAATGATTGAGTTCGCTCTGCTTCAGGATCTCGGTATGGATCGCTGCCACGCCGTTGACACTATAGCCATAGTGGATGTCGATATGTGCCATGTGCACTCTCTTGTCCTTGTCAATGATCTGAACTTTTTCGTCCTTATATTTCTTTGCCACACGGTCACTCAGCTCCTTGATGATGGGAACCAGCTGAGGCACTACTTCCTCGATATAAGCCAGAGGCCATTTCTCCAGAGCTTCTGCCAGAATGGTGTGGTTCGTATAAGCACAGGTGCGGCTTACCACATCAATGGCTTCGTCCATGGTGAAGCCTTCCTCTGTGGTGAGAATGCGGATCAGCTCGGGGATAACCATGGTAGGATGGGTATCGTTGATCTGGATCGCTACATGCTCGGGCAGAGTATGCAGATCATAACCCTTTTCCTTTACTTCCTTCAGGATCAGCTGGGCACCGTTGCATACCATGAAGTATTCCTGATAGATACGCAGCAGATTACCTGCCTCATCGGAATCATCGGGATACAGGAACAGGGTCAGGTTCTTCTCAATGGCTTCCTTATCAAAAGTGATGCCCTTCTTTACCAGACTCTCGTCTACGGTCTCGACATCAAATAAATGCAGCTTGTTCAGTCCATTCTCATAACCTACGACATCAATATCATAAAGTACGGAAGTCACCTTGCGGTCACCGAAAGATACTTCGAATTTTGTGCCGGTATTGTTCAGCCAGGAATCCTTCTGGATCCAGTCATTCTTCTCGGCGTTCTGCAGGTGATCCTTGAATACCTGCTTGAACAATCCGAAGTGGTAATTCAGACCGATACCGTCCCCGGGAAGTCCCAGGGTAGCGATGGAATCCAGGAAGCAGGCTGCCAGTCTGCCTAAGCCCCCGTTACCCAGAGAAGGTTCGGGTTCTGCCTCTTCGATGTCTGCGATGGTTTTGCCGTTCTTCTTCAGGATATCGCTCAGCTCCTCATAGATGCCTAAATTGATCAGATTGTTGGATAACAGCTTACCGATCAGGAACTCCATGGAAATATAATATACCTTCTTGTCTCCTGTAATGGCGGGAGTCTCTGCCATCTTCTCTTTGGTCAGCTGCAATACTCCGGTGTACAGCTGTGCATCGGTGCAGGCACCGATATTCTTGCCATATAATTTGCCGGTGATCTCATTTAAAGTCTGCTCTAAATTCATTTCAAACTCCATTCTGCACGATAGTTTTATTTTTGCCAAAATGAATGTACCGTGCCACACTCATTTTTTCATATTCTTTTTCTTTGTCTGGGTACTATACTTATTTTTGATATCCCATACACTTGCTGCCGCTGCGCCTTGGGTATTTCCTGCACTTTCCGGCTTTTCATACCCTCGCAATACTGAGATTTTGTGTATGTCGTTCTCTTACAATACACAGGATAGCATAGGAAAACGTTTTCCGCAACCTTTTCTTTAATTTTCCTGATTTTTTGTGCAAAATAGCTTAACAGATAATGTCCTTATAGTACATTTTCACGATACTGTGGGGCATGATTACCTGATGCCCTTCCCCTCCGTTCATCAGCTGGTGTACCTCTTCCACGGCTCTGCTGGAGATGCTGTAGAAGTCCTGCCTTATGGTATTCATCTGCTTGCCGACATATCCCATCAGGGTGATACCATCGAAGCCGCACACCGGACGGAAAATATCCATATCGATCAATGCATTCATGGCACCTATGGCCATCAGATCGGAAGCGCAGACCACCACATCCTTATTCTTCGCATATTTCAATGCCACGTTTCTTGCCGTCAGCTCACTGAAGTCTCCCTGTCTGACCATCATGGTCAGATCCAGATCCTTCACCAGACGCTTCATCCCCTTCAATCTCTGATCCGTGACATAACCGTCTCTTCTGCCCGCAATGTAGAGCACTCGTTTACAGTTGTCATCCAGCACGGTCTTCTTCGCCACATCATACTGGGCCTGTTCCTGATCAATGCTGATGGATGTAGTCCTGGAATTGACAATCGGCGCATCCACTACCACACAGGCAAACTGTTTCTCCCGGATCAGCTTCTGCAGCACCTTGTCCTCCTTAGACATGCCATAGATCACCACGCCGGAAATACTCTGGGACAGAAAAGATCTTGTGATCTCTTCCGCCGTCATCCCCGCGATCATGGACGGAAAGATCGTCACGACTTCCACGTTCAGTTCCTTGGCCTTATCCAGTGCCCCTACCAGATACTGCATGAAGATCTGGTCAATGGCCTGGGTCTGTCTATTGGGATCCAGCACCAGCGCGATTCTTCCAAACTGCTTGGAGGAAAGCGCCGCAGCAATGGAATTCGGAATATAATTCAACTCCTTGATGGCGTCCTGTACCTTTTTCTTCGTCTCTTCACTGACATTAGGATAGCCATTTAAGACCTTGGATACTGTGGAAATAGCCACTCCGGCATGTTTTGCAACTTCTTTGATCGATACCATAAATCCCCCGTTCCGGTCGCAGTTCCTGCGCCCGTTGCTCTCCGTTACCGCAGCAAAATGCGGTCTCGTTCCATTTGACGTTTACTCATATATTCTCTATACTATAAGTTAACGGTAGTTTCGTCAATGTACAGCATTTACGAAATATAGTGTGATTTTTTGGAAAAGGTTTTCCAAGGCAGAATAAATCGGACAGCGCATGCGCCAGAAAGGCTACAGATACCATGGCAGTAATCAAAAGTGTGGAAGAAAAATATATGAAGGAAGCTCTGAAGCAGGCGAAAAAAGCCTATGCCCTGGGGGAAGTCCCCATCGGCTGTGTCATTGTACATGAAGGTAAGATCATCGGTCGTGGTTACAACCGGAGAAATACAGACAAGAATACATTGGCGCACGCAGAGATCACAGCGATCAACAAAGCCAGCAAAGTGATCGGCGACTGGCGTCTGGAAGAATGCACGCTCTATGTGACCCTGGAACCCTGCCAGATGTGCGCCGGTGCCATTGTGCAGGCCCGTATCCCTGAAGTAGTGATGGGCTGCATGAATCCCAAGGCGGGATGTGCAGGTTCGATCCTAAATATACTGGAAATGCCCCAGTTTAACCATCAGGTGAAGGTTACCCGGGGCATTCTGGAAACGGAATGCAGCCAGATGCTGAAGACTTTTTTTGAAGAGCTCCGCATCCGGAACAAACAGGAGAAAGCTGCCAGAAAGGCATCAGGCGATCTCTCGTAAGCTTTCTTCCTGTGTCTGGTTCTGTTCGGTTGTTTTTCTTCTATGCTTCGGTAATCGGGAAATCGCTCTTCCCGTTTCATAAAGTCCCATCGGCACAAAGAGGATCAAAAATACATAGTACGGAAATACATATCTGCTCTGCGCTTCCCAGATGATACTGAACAGGAAGCCACCTACTATGCCAATCAAAGGCAGCCACAATGCTGTCGGAATTTCTTTTTTTTGCCACCATCTTCCGCACAAAGCAATTCCAAGTACAAGTCCTGCCAAGTATACGATACTCTGGTAATAATTGGCCAGCTTCCATACGGTTTCATGTATGTTCCCATAGTACAGACTGGTAATCCCGGAGGACAGCGGTTCTCCATCCGTATCAAACGACTCTGTTGCCTTGAGGCTGGAAAACAGCGGTTCGATCCACTGATCTTCCAGTTTTCTCTTAAAGAAATCTCTGGCCATAGCCGGATTCTCCCGGAACTCCCGCAATCGTTCTCGAATATATTCCTTTCCTTCCTGTGCGGCAGGCTCCTGTTGAAAATCATGTTCTGCAAACGTGGTTTGCTGATAGCGATTGTACACCCCGGCCATGCCATCCGTCTCCTGTAATCCCATCGCAATCCAGAGAATGCTCGGAATGCCAATGTCACTGGGATATCCGGAACGGTATTCATACATTACATCTACCGCTTTCACCGTCAGTGCTGCCGTCAGAAGAATTGCAAACCCTGCCAGCAGATATTGTCCCTTCTTTTTCTTCAGGCAGACCAGAACTGCATAAATTCCCACTCCAATGAGTATGATCCATGTATTTTTCCGGGCAAGCACAGCAATCCCTGCCACACATGCCGCCAACGCAATATACCTCTTCTTCTCATAATGTTCATAAGCAGACACCGCCCAGAACATTACCATTCCAAAGCTGATACTGAGCACGTCCCCGTAAATATACGGTAAATACAGCAAAAAAGGAATACAGCCCAACATCATAATACAATATACGATTCTAAATATGGCTCTGTCTGTATTCAGTTTCAGGAAACCGTATCCTGCCAGAATCGCCAGTACCCACCATATTACATGCAGGATTTTTGCCGGAGTATAATTGAAATTTCCAAACAGGGCAAACAATATCTCATACAATATTCCCAGCCCTTTTTGCTGTTGATACATCCCGACATAGCCTCCGGGTTCCAGCATGATAAAATTACCCTCCCGACAATACGCCGCAAACGCCGTTGCATTGATCTGATCTCCCTCGGGATAATAGGGGTTCTTCAGAACATAAACACACCCAAGAATAAATGTCGTCATGCCAGTTGCCAGTAACGTGTATCTACAGATTTTTTCCTGTTTTTCCTGATTTTGAGCATTCAGCCATTTATCTCCCTCATAGACAAGGACAGATGTCAGCAGGAAAATAACAAAATGTTTCCAGGTACTGTCTTTTATCAGGAGATTTCTGATGCTGTAATCCACCGTTCCGTAATAAGAATACCGACAGGACCAGTAACTCAGGACCAAAAGAATGGGAATCAGACAGACAAGAAATATTCCCAACAGAATACGGTATATTTTTTCCATTAATGTTCCCTCATTTTTATCTTATAGTTCCACATAATTTCTGTCACCGACATATACTGCCAGCTTTTCATTCTCATATTCCAGTATCGGTGCTTCCCCTTCCGGAAATTGCTGTTCAAAGGCTTCACGCATTTCTGTCCGTACGACGTAAGCGGTCCGCATTTCCTTGGGCAGCGTCGGGGGATACCATTTCATACTGGTGAGCCACCAGTATCCGGAAAGACTGGCCATGGTATAGGAATGTCCCATCGTCACCCGGCCGTCCGTGATCAGACAGATCCGTTCGGCATCCCAGAATTCTGCATATCCGTAGTCGATTCCCGCTTCTGTCAGATAATCCGCCACTTCCTGATATTCCTTCAGGTTATCCTGTGTGGTGGCCGCTTCACAGTAGGTGTATTTCAGATTCAGCACCGCGAACAGCGCTACGGCCGTTAAGATCAGACCAGCGAACACCGGCTGTCCTTCCGACATATGATCCACCATCACCGCTACCAGAACAGCTGCTGCGAACCATGCCATGAAAAAGTAATAATGGGCCGCCTCCGCACTGGTGATCCCGATGATAAATGCTGTGACTCCCACAGAAGCAAGGAGAATTGTCAGTGCATCTTTTTGTCTGTCTGTGCTCTCTGTATTTTTCCGGAACACATACCAGAGTCCATACCCCAACAGGATCAGGAACACCCAGACAAGAAGCTGCATCAGAGAAGCAAAGCTCCCTACCTTTGCATTTCCCACCAGTCCGAAGTTCTCCAACAGGGCTGCCGGAACCCCAAGAAGCAGTTTCTCTACTGCCTCTCCCGGCTGCAGCAGATAGACTGCATAATCTCCTCTGCCGCCGTACAGACAGGATACCAGAAAAGCAAGTACAAGACTTCCCACATAGGCTGTGGCAAGATAACGTCCACCGGGCAGCTTCTGCCGGAGATGTCCGGATTCCATGAATAAAGCGATCACTTCCACTACAAGCAGTGGCAGGATGATGACCTGCAGACATCTCTGTCCCCCACAGTTCAGCAAAACTGCGGCAACAAACAATACCAGCCACTCCAGAAAGGTCTTCCGGGTCATCTGCCGGTTTTCTTTTAATTTCAGGTAAAACAGGATATTGAAAAACAGAAAAATGCCATGAAACACATAATACTCTGCAAATAGGAATAAAAGCAGCGCTACAAAAGGAACCATCTGCCCCTCATTGCGAAAACCGTTGATTGGCAGCGCACACAATACCAGCAATGCCGTAATTGATGCCGGTCTGCTCAAAGATAATTTTCTCAGAAAAAAATAAAATATCCCCAGCAAAATCGCACCCAATAGAACGCAGGTAATTCCCGCCGCCGTCTGCATGCTGCCGGTGATACCGTAAAATACGGCTGCAACCGTAGGCATTCCAATGATCCGTCTCTCCGTGCTGGAGATCCAGTCGTTGGGTGTAATATCCTTCTCCACCCAGATCTCCCGGGCCAGCAAAGCCTCTGCGGCAATATCCGAATCCACATGTTGTGCATATTTACACAGATTCAGGTAGCAAAATACTCCCAGATATATCAGTAAAAGTGCACCTATTATCCATCCCAGCAGGGATATACTTTTTCGCTTGTTTCTCATGGATCCTTCTCCGTAGGCAACTATCTTTCGACAAAATTACATATTATTTTAATTATAACACTCTTCCCTGTTTCCTTCAAGGCAAAGAGGCTTGACAAAAACCGGGGAACAGGATACACTTAAAAGGCCGTACATGTCCGGTATCATGGGAATAGTGATGAAACTCGGTCTTACGCAATGGGAATCTACGAACCGTGTCAGGTTGGGAACAAAGCAGCACTAAGTAGAACCTTCCATGTGCCGTGAGGAAACTGGGTGGAGCTGTTATCCTGGTCCGGCATGTGCGGTTTTGATATTTAAAGTGTTCTGTGAATTCATGGATAAGTCAGTTAAGAGGTTATAGATTGTGTCAGGCGATATGTCATCCCCTTTTTTGGTTTCCAACAGCATAGCATCCGTTTCCGGCGATCTGGCTCCCCAAGATGCCGCATGGTTCCGGAAAATCATGTCCGACTGCGTCCTGTGTCCCAGGGCCTGTCATGCCGATCGCCTGGATGGTGGCGTGGGATATTGTGGCCAGACGGCAGATATTATGGCTGCCAGAGCCTCTCTGCATTATTGGGAGGAGCCCTGTATCTCCGGTACTTCCGGTTCCGGTACCGTCTTTTTCTCCGGATGCAACCTGCGCTGTGTCTTCTGCCAGAACCATAATATCGCTCTGGGGAAAGCCGGACGAGTCATCACTCCCGAACATCTGGTGAAAATCTTTCTACAATTACAGGAACAGGGTGCTAACAATATCAATCTTGTTACCCCCACACATTTTCTTCCCCAGATCGTCATTGCCTTACAGCAGGCCAAAAATCAGGGACTGTCCATCCCCATTGTATACAATACCGGCAGTTACGAATCTCCGGAGGCTTTACGCCATCTGGATGGTCTGGTGGATATCTATCTGCCGGATCTGAAATATTTTTCTCCGGAGCTTTCCGCTGCGTATTCGCATGCCCCGGACTATTTTGAGATTGCCTGCGCTGCCATTGCGGAAATGTACCGGCAGGTCTTAGATCCGGTCATGGATCCCGACACCGGGCTGATGCAGCGGGGGATGATCGTACGCCATCTGCTCCTGCCGGGACAAGCGAAAGACTCCAAGAAGATCCTGCGGTATCTCCATGAGACCTATGGGGATCATATCTATATTAGCATTATGAATCAATATACACCTCTTCCGCAGGTGGCAGATATTGAAGCACTCAATCGCACAGTGACACCGGAGGAATATGACCGGGTCCTGCGCTTTGCGGAGCGAATCGGCATTGAACAGGGCTTCCGGCAAGAGGGAAGTGCCGCCTGTGAAAGCTTTATTCCGGAATTTGACGAGCGGGGACTGTGATTCTCTCACAGTTCCACTGCGATCAGATAATATCCGAAATCCCCTTCCCATGCCGGTTCTCTGGTTCCTTCAAAACTTTCAAAGCCAAACATTCTGGCTACCTGTTTTTCTCTTTCATAAAAATTACCCGGGACTCCTATGTAATATTTCACTTCCCCAGAGACTTCCTGACGCATTAATAATAAATGTCTGTAATTATAATAGCCATGCAACAAAAAACTGTTGTGGGTCATCTGATAGCAACGCTCCCGCAACACAACGAAATCCTCCGGACCCACGGAAAGAAATTCTCTGGCATCCCGGAAGGGATGGATGTGGGGGTAGATACTGCTTAATTGCTCCCATTTGGTGTCTTTCATGTGGAGAGTGTGTTCCGTGGCAGTTTTTTTCGAGCTCCGGGCTTCCGATCCACTGACCATTTTTTCGTTTGCGACTACGGTTTCTGCCACTTTTTCGGTCTGTTCACGGGCTTGCCTGCCTTGCTCCTGCACCCGCTCCCGCTGCATCTCCCTATTTTGGGTTTCCTGCTGTTCTGTCTGTATCGGCCGCTTTGCCTGCTCCGGCTGGTTTCCACCTTGCCCCTGTCCTTCGATTTCCCCCACCGTAACCGGTGCAATCGCAGTCACAGGCGCAGGTACTTTCTTCGCACCAGCCGCTCCTGCAAACCGCCCTATGATCTCAAAATTACGTTCCAGGGGAATGCGTATCCCCAGTGTCGGCTCCCAATCCGCTTTTCTGGAAATTCTTTTTTCACAGGAAACGGTCCCCCGTTCTGCCGTCATTTCACATAACAGTTCTTCTCCGCTTTCCCGCTGCAGATACAGCATCATCTCCTTGCCAGACACGATCCCCTGTCCTCTCAGCTGCACCATCAGAATCTCTTCCTTTTCCCAGCTTTCCAGCTTTGCATACCCGGCTCCCCGGATCCGTTGCCCGTTTTCCTGTAATTCCAAATAGCTGATCTGTTTCCGATATGACATAAAATCCCCCCCGTATAAAGTTTCTATCTAACTTTATGCGAGGGGTTGTCCTTAATATTCCTGGCTGTCCAGATATTTCATATAATTTACGACCATCAACGCGATCTTGAAAGTCAGTGCATCATCAAAGCTCCGCAGATCCAGGCCGGTGCTCTTCTGAATCTTCTCAATACGATATACCAGCGTATTACGATGCACGAACAACTGTCTGGAAGTCTCCGACACATTCAGATTGTTTTCGAAGAACTTGTTCAGGGTGTTCAGGGTCTCTTCATCCAGATCCATAGGTACATTGTCACCGAAGATCTCCTCAATAAAGATCTTGCACAGATTCACCGGCAGCTGATAGATCAGACGTCCGATTCCCAACGTGCTGTAGGCGATCACCTTTTTCTCTACGTAGAAGATCTTGCCTACATCCAGTGCCATCTTGGCTTCCTTGTAGGACTTGGATACGTCCTTCAATTCCTGTACCACGGTGCCATATGCCACCTTCACATCCAGAAGAGCCTCCGCATTCATCATGGCTACAATAGTCTCGGCCAGTTCATGCAGTGTCTCAGGTGTGGTGGTGCTCTCAACAGATTTGATCAGGATCAGGCTGGACTCATCCACCGCTGTTACATAATCTCCCGCCTGCGGGGAAAACATGCCCTTCAGCACTTCAGATACAATGCCATCTTTCTCATCCTTGGTCTCAATGAGATATACGGCTCTGGGACAGCTGACTTCCACATGAAGTTTCTTCGCCCGATTGTAAATATCTACCAGCAACAGATTATCCAACAACAGGTTCTGAAAGAAATTATTCCGGTCAAACCGTTCCTTGTAGGCAATGACAAGATTCTGGATCTGACTGACAGCAATCTTACCCACCATATATACGTCATCCGTCATTCCCCGTGCCACCAGTACATATAAAAGATCCCCTTCGTCACGGATCTTCAGAAGGTGATGTACTCCGATCACCTGGCTATCCGCCGGAGAAGCCGCAAAGCCTGTGATCAGATCTGTGGTTATGTCATCCTTTTCCATGGTAGATGCCACTTCGGATCCGTTCAGATCATAGACTCCGAGGTCTACCTTAGTGATTGCTTTTAATTCATCAATGCTTGTCTGTATAATCTGGCCTGTAATCATATTGTCCACGCCTTTCTGTAGCATAATCTATATCGAATTCTTCGCTCTTCGCGTTCTCGATTTCGCAACGTCTCTTCGCATTCCGGACTATCGTCCTCCCTGCTCATATCCATTCGTTCTGTTCATAGGCGAAAAGCTCCACCTGCAAGCAGTCTCGCTTTTCATCTATGTCAGAACTATATATACTTAGTATATCTGATTTACTCACCTCGTGCAAGCAAAATGCATAAAAAAAGCCCTGTCTGCATTCACAGACAGGACCTTGAAATCTCTTATGAAACTTAAGACTAGTTGGTAATAACCTGCTCGGTCTCTTTGTCGAATACGTGGATCTTCTCAACATCCAGAGCGAACTTAACGGTATCGCCAGGTCTTGCAGTGGTACGAGAATCTACTCTTGCGGTCATAGGGAACTCGTCAAGATCGAAGTACAGATATACTTCTGCACCAAGTAACTCATAAACCTTGATGGTAGAGGTAAATACGCTCTGAGGAGAGGTCTCGATGTACATCTCGGAATCATATACGTCCTCAGGACGGATACCGAAGGTAACAACCTTTCCATCGTAACCGCCATCGATCAGCTTCTTGGACTTAGCGGGAGGAAGGGGAATGCTGTGGCCTGCGATTACCAGGTTAGCGATGTCGCCTTCTACCTTAACAGTAGCATCCAGGAAGTTCATCTGCGGAGATCCCATGAATCCTGCTACGAACAGGTTGCAGGGCTTCTCATACAGGTTCTGAGGAGTATCTACCTGCTGGATAACGCCGTCCTTCATAACAACGATTCTGGTACCAAGGGTCATAGCCTCAGTCTGGTCATGTGTAACGTAGATGATGGTGGTGCCCAGTCTCTGATGCAGCTTAGCGATCTCGATACGCATCTGTACACGCAGCTTAGCATCCAGGTTGGACAGAGGCTCATCCATCAGGAATACCTTAGGGTTACGAACGATTGCACGTCCCATAGCAACACGCTGTCTCTGACCACCGGACAGAGCCTTGGGCTTACGATCAAGCAGCGGAGTCAGATCCAAAATCTTAGCTGCTTCCTTAACCATCTTATCGATCTGATCCTTGGGAACTTTTCTCAGCTTCAGACCAAATGCCATGTTGTCGTATACGGACATATGAGGATACAGAGCGTAGTTCTGGAATACCATTGCGATATCTCTATCCTTAGGCTCTACATCGTTAACTACTCTGTCACCGATCTTCAGTTCACCGGAAGAGATATCTTCCAGACCTGCGATCATACGAAGGGTGGTGGACTTACCACATCCGGAAGGACCTACGAAAATGATGAACTCCTGATCTGCGATCTCAAGGTTGAAATCCTTAACAGCTTCGAAACCGTTAGGATATACTTTGCAGACATTCTTTAAAGATAAACTTGCCATTTGAAAATACTCCTTTCATATTTACCAATGTTATTTTCTCTCATTGTGAAACGATATGTCTCGTTTGAATCTGAATTCAGTATAACGAAAATCACGAAAATGTGCCATACCACTATTTCACAAAGATTTTGAATCATATTGTAAGAATTGCTTATAAAGTTTGTTTTTTTTCGAAATGCTTGTCAGATTGAACAAATCCGCCCGCATTTCTTGGACATATTCCACAAGAATCGCCCTACTTTGTCTCATTTTCCGGCTTTTTATAGAAGCTAAGCTGGTTTTTGCCATGTCTTTTTGACACATACAGCGCATTATCTGCGGCTTTGTACAGTTCCTCGAAAGACTTGCCGTCCCCGGGGAAGACCGCTGCTCCCACGCTGGCCGTTACGGAATATTTTACATATTCTCCCACTTCAAACTGATGGAAGAACTGTTCGATCTTCCTGCCTTCCCGTTCGATCATACTGATCTCGCGGATATCCTTCAGAAACACCATGAACTCATCGCCACCGGTACGACCCACGATATCCGTAGCCCGGAACATGGATTGCAGACGTACTGCCAGGCTGCGGAGCACTTCATCTCCGAAGGCATGTCCCATAGTATCATTGATCTTCTTAAAGTTATCAACATCCAGTACGAACAATACGCCCTGCTTGTCCGGGTACTTTTCCATGTATTCCCGGATCTTACGCTCTGTGGCCATCTTATTGTTCAGATCCGTCAATAGGTCGGTATCTGCTTTATCCTCCAACACCTTACTGTGTTCAGAGGCTTTGATGCGTACCAGAATATTGATTGCGGTGATAATAATAAGCGCTACTGCAATGGAAATACTGATCTTGACGATCAGATTCGCAATCGGGCCGCGGAAGGACTGTTGAATACTGGACAGATAGGATTCATCAATGCCTACCACCAGATTCCAGTCTGTATCCGCAATGGGGAAATGACAGAGAATCTTACCTACGCCGTTCTCATTAACATGCAGTATCCCATTGCTGCCCTTCTGCTGCTGTCTTTCAAACAGGGTCCAGCTTCCCAGGCTTTCCGAAATATCTTTCAGGGAATTCCAGAAATCATTCTGCAAAATAGCCGTTCCGTCAGTGGCACCGTAGCATGCCATAATGGTTCCGTTCCGGTTGACCAGAGAGAAAAACGCCTTGTCACCATATACAGAATTGTCGAAGAATTCCTTCATGTCATCCGGGTTCATATAACTGAGCAGATATCCGGTGACATTTCCGGATATCGCAATCGGACACACATAGATAAAGGCAGTCTGTCCGTTGATCCCATCCGTGCCGGCATAAATATAATGGGCGGAGGTTCCGCTGATGCTGCCGTAATAGTTTAACTCCGACATATCGAACTCCCGGCGGTCACTCAGCATTCCTTTTCCGTTCGTAGCACAATAAGCAGACATATAGGCGTTGCTGGCTTTTACAATGGTGTCCAGCTTCTCATATACAAAAGCATCACTTCTGTCCGGCCGGCTCGCCATAATGTTTGCCATGGCACTCGTGATATCTCCCAGTGCCCCCAGCTTGTCATCTACTCCCGCGGAATAGTAAAAGCCGATCTGCTCTGCCTGATCATCCACCACCGTCTGTATGGCTGAATTCATTTTATTATTAAATTCGTAAATACTCAGAACCAGTGCAACAACCAGCAATGCGCAGGGAAAGACCCACTGGAAAACAATTTCCCAAAATTTTCTCTTTTGCATACTCCGAACACCTCTCGTCTGATGCCCCCGCAGGACATTTTTGTTACTTCACGTCTGTTTTCAGGCTTTCATCCAGTTCATCATGGAATACTCTCTCATCCTCTTCCGGCGAGATTTCCGGTGCAGGCTCCTGTTCTGACAACAACTGATCTTCCAGCTTCTGGAAGAATTTATTGTACAGCATGGCAGAGGCATAAGCCGGCAGCGAAAAACCAAACAGGAAAATAATGGGTATCAGTCTTAAAGATACCAGATAAATAATCAACGGGAAAAATGCCATTACGAACATCACAACTGTCTTGGGCAGCTGTAAAATACTCATGATAAATGCATTTCGAATGGTTCCCATGATTGTATTGTCAAATTTGGCAAGTACCGGAAATACATATAAAGAAGTGCAGATCACCAGCACTCCTGCTGCCATGATCAGTACCACCAACACCTGACTGAACTGCATTCCGGATTTGGTAATAATGTAGTAATCACCGCCAAGGATCGCCGCTACCAGCATAAGCAGCAACCAGATCAGGGTTGCCTGACGGAAATTGGTTTTAAAGGATTTAAAAAAGCTTCTTGTAATATAACTCTCCTCGTTACGCACGATCTTCAATGCCACATAATGCATGGAAGTCAGCGCAGCTCCAGCGGTAATGACAGGGATGCAGCAGATCAGTGTCAGAATATTGAGCCACATCAGATCTGCCATTTTGTTCAGTACATTCATTAAAGGGCTATCCAGGTCAAAAATTTTCATTTACATCTTATCCTTTTCTGTTTTATAAAAATTTTTCCATGGGGGTCACACGTATTCCGGAAAATGCCTCCTCTTCATGTACCGCATGAAACCCCAGTTTTCTATAGAACTCTACGGCATACGGAGCTGCTTTCAGCGACATATACCGTTCCCCTTCCTCTTTTTTCAGATATTCACACATTCTTCTCATCAGATCCCGTCCGATTCCCCGATGATGATACTCCTCATCGACAAAAAGAAGTGATAAATGATTATAATTCCGCACGGAAGCCGCTCCGATGACTCTCTCACCGTCCAGCGCCACCATCATCTGGTATCTTCCCTGCAGGAACGACTTATAGAGGTGTTCATCCGTAATAAAATCATAAAAGTTACGGATTCCCTCCTCTGTATAATCCACCGCCTCAAATTTTAAAAATGTCTTCCAGATCATATGCATGGCAGGAATCCAGTCTTTGTCTTCCGCCCATCTGATCTCGTAAGTGCCCACTGCCGTATCCGACATGATGCACCGCCTCTCTGATCCGAAAGCTTTCCGGTCTTAATCCAGTCCCGGAATCTCCCTACGGATCCATTGATAGATGTCCTCCATGGCCTGTTCACCGTCTTCCTCATTCAAAAGCTCATGTCTGTCATTCTCGTACAGTTTGACGGTAATATTTTTCACACCAGCCTTCTTCAGAGAATCACATGCCTTCCGGACACCCTTACCGTAATCTCCCACCGGGTCCTCGGCACCGGATACCATAAGGATTGGCAGGTTCTGCGGTACCTTCTCCAGATTCTCCTGCTTCTGCAGTCTGCGGATCAGTTCAAACAGCGTCTGGAACCCGTTCACAGTGAAGGTAAATCCACACAGCCCATCCGCTATATAGCGGTCCACATTCTCCGGATTCCGGCTCAGCCAGTCACTGGATGTCCTCGGAGCATCGATCCGCTTGTTATAGCCGCCGAAAGCAGCCTTGTCAATAAAACGGCTGATATGCTTTGAACCACAGAACAGCTTCTGTATGCCTGCCATGGCTTTGGAACAAAGGATCAATCCCCCGGACTGCATTCCCGTTCCGACAATTACCGCCCCGTCGACTCCCTTACCGTAACGACACAGATAATTCCTCGTAATAAAGGAACCCATACTGTGTCCCAAAATAACATAGGGCACCTCCGGATAGCTTTCCTCTGTGATCTTCTTCAGCCGATGTACATCCCTTACCACTACCGTTGCCGGATCCTGTTCGCAGAAGTAACCGTAAGTGCCGCCTTCCGCCACAGATTTTCCATGTCCGAGATGGTCTTCTCCGGTAACAAGGATTCCTCTGGCAGTCAGAAATTCAGCCAGGTTCTCATAACGCTCCACATACTCTGCCATTCCGTGCACTACCTGCACAATGCCTTTTACATTGCCGTCATCGGGAGTATATCTCACTGCATGGATACGGCTTTCGCCGTCCCGGGAATCAAAGTAAAATTCTTCCTTAATCATAGAACCTCCTTGGTTACGGAAAAATCATAGGACGCACAAAACAAATGTCAATTTTACAGCCATCTGCTTTGGCATCCTATTCATTATATATCATTTCTTATAAAATTTTAAGCCCTATATTGCTTTTTTTGTAAAATAGTAACAGTTCATCCCGCCTCATTCGTAAAGTTGCGTTGTCATATACTATTTAACAGATCTCTGCTCCGGCAGGCATATTCTTCTCCGGGGTGACCAAAGCCAGATTGCCTTCCGCGTCTTCTGCGCACAGGATCATGCCCTCGGACATTACTCCTGCCAGTTTCGCAGGCTTCAGGTTCACCAGTACCATAACCTTCTTGCCCACCATTTCCTCCGGGCTGTAATGTGCCTTGATGCCAGAGACGATCTGACGTACCTGACTGCCGATCTTCACCTGGCTGCACAGCAGCTTCTTGGACTTGGGCACTGCCTCACAGGAAATGATCTCACCTACCTGGAACTGCATTTTTGCGAAGTCGTCATATTCGATCTCTGTCTTAGGCTCAATATCGATGGCTTCCTGCTCTGCCTTTTCTGCCTCGGCATTTGCCTCTTCCGCTTCATGCTCCGCTGCTGCCTTGATCATGGCTTCTTCCAGCTCTGCCTCTTTTTTTGCTACATCCTTCATATCCAGACGGGCGAAGAGGATCTCAGGCTGATCTGTCACCCTGTTGCCGCTCTCATACAGGCCGAACTGCTCTAACTGATCAAAGTCACGCAGGGAGGTATTCAGCTGTTTTGCGATCTTCTCTGCGGTTTCGGGCATATAAGGCTCTAACAGGGATGCGCCAATGATAATACCTTCCACCAGATTGTACAGAACGGTAGCCAGACGATCTGCCTTGGCTTCGTCCTTGGCCAGTACCCAGGGTTCGGTCTCATCGATGTATTTATTACAGCGTTTGAAGATGCCGAAGATCTCGGTCAGGGCATCTGCTACTCGCAGTTCTTCCATTTTGGCTACTACTTTTGCATAAGTGCCGGTCACAGTCTGTTTCAGATCGGCATCCACTGCTGCATCGTTCTCGGTCAGCTGTACATTCCTATTCTCTACTACACCGCCAAAATACTTGTTGCTCATGGAAATGGTACGGTTCACCAGGTTGCCCAGGGTGTTGGCCAGATCGGAATTGGTACGCTCTGCTACCAGTTCCCAGGTCAGATTACCGTCATTTTCAAAAGGCATCTCATGCAGTACATAGTAACGTACTGCATCTACGCCGAAATAATCTACCAGATCATCCGCATAGACCACATTTCCCTTGGATTTACTCATCTTACCACCGCCCATAAGAAGCCAGGGATGTCCGAATACCTGCTTCGGCAGGGGCTCACCCAGTGCCATCAGGAAAATAGGCCAGTAGATCGTATGGAAACGAATGATGTCCTTGCCGATCAGATGCAGGTCTGCGGGCCACAGTTTCTTGTACTGCTCGGTGCTGTTGCCATCTGCATCGTAGCCGATACCGGTGATGTAGTTGGTCAGTGCATCCAGCCACACGTAGATGACATGCTTGGGATCGAAGGTCACCGGAATGCCCCAGGTAAAGGAGGTACGGGATACGCACAGATCCTGCAGTCCGGGGAGCAGGAAGTTGTTCATCATCTCGTTCTTACGGGAAACGGGCTGAATGAACTCGGGATGCTCATTAATGTGCCTGATCAGTCTGTCTGCATATTTGCTCATGCGGAAGAAATAAGCCTCCTCCTTGGCAGGCTTTACGACACCGCCGCAGTCCGGGCACTTGCCGTCCACCAGCTGGGACTCGGTCCAGAAGGACTCACAGGGAGTACAGTACATTCCCTCATAGGCTCCCTTGTAAATATCTCCCTGATCGTAGAGACGCTTGAAAATCTTCTGCACCTGCTTCTCATGATCCTCATCCGTGGTACGGATGAACTTATCATAGGAAATGTTCAGCAGATCACACAGTCCGCGGATCACACCGGCGATCTTATCTACATGTTCCTTGGGAGTGATGCCGGCTGCCTCAGCCTTCAGTTCGATCTTCTGTCCATGCTCGTCAGTACCGGTCTGGAAGAAGACATCATAGCCCTCCTTTCTCTTGAAACGTGCGATGCTGTCAGCCAGTACGATCTCGTAGTTGTTGCCGATATGGGGCTTCGCAGATGTATAGGCAATCGCTGTGGTAAGATAATATTTTCCTTTGCTTTCCATTGTGTCTGTTCTCCTTTTCTACTCCTATAACACTATCTAATGCCACACGGATTGCTCCGCGCTTTGCGCTCCCGCAATCCTACCCGCCATTCGCATATCGAAAGGCTTACGCCTCTCTTCTATGCTCATATCGGGGCAGGTCATCAAGACAGAAAATTACTCTCGTGCAAGCACATCGTAATTTCTGTCTTGTGACCTTGTTGGCATTAAAAAAGTCTCCTCAAAGAACCTTATGTTCTTCAAGAAGACGAGCGTTATCTCGTGTTACCACTTCTCTTCGTCTGTACCTCACAGTACAGACCTCTTCGGGTCCGTAACCCTATCCGCTGTAACAGGCGGATCCTGTCGCAGCCTTGCTTCTACCGTTCCTATTCTCCCCGGTATCCGTTCGGTGCGCCGCTCAGAAGCCATCTTCTCTATCTGTCCGTTCCATTCCTCTCAGCCTTACGGAATGTTCTCTGTAAAACTTCTATGATAAATACTCTCTTCCTCATTGCATTTGCGTATTCTTACAGTAGCACAGGAAATCCGGACTGTCAATGCAGTTTTTGTTGCCATGCAATCGTAAATGTGTATAATGGTATATTATATAAGGTAATTTTTATAACATACATAAGAGGATATAAAATGAAAAAAAGTAAATTACCAAAACAGGCCTTGATCATTCTGAGCATTGCTCTGGTGCTGGTAATTTCCACAGTTATGTGGAGTTCTGCCCAGATCACACAGGATACAGAGGAAGAAGTACAGTCCACTCTCCGGGATGTTGCCACGCAGAACGCCCTGATCGTACAACAGGAGCTCCGTGAAAACTTCAACTTATTATACAGCCTTGCCGATGCGATCAGCGTTTCCCCGGATGCAGTCAATGCAAAATCCATTGCTGCACAGTTGGGATCTTTTATCTCCACCTATGAGTTTAAACGGATCGGTTTCGTCTCACCGGACGGTCAGGTGATAACCACCGATGGCTATGTACAGGATCTGTCCAGCAGAGATTTTTTTAAGGATGGTATGCAGGGACTTCCTGGTATTACCAATACCCTCCAGGATCGCCTCGGTACTCCGGAACCCATCAATGTATTCAGCATTCCTGTGTATGATCAGAGTGATTCCATTATCGGTGTTTTATTTGCCACCTATCGGAACCAGCATTTTGAAGAAATTTTAGGCGTGCAATCCTTTAATAATCAAGGATTCAGTTGTCTGGTAAATCAGGACGGTGACCTGATCGCCACATCTTCCAATGCACCGGCTTCCCTGCAGGAAGCCGACCGTATGTCCGATTATCTGACTCAGAATGCCCGTAACGACCAGCCCTTGCAGGATCTGCATACGCTGCTTCAGAGTTCTTCTTCCAACGGTGGTTATTTCTATGGAGGCAGTCAGAAGTATTATTACTATGCGGCTGCAATGGACAATCTCCGCAGCGACAGACAGTGGTTCGCCCTGACTATTGTTCCCGATCAGGTACTTTCCAGTCGTTCCGCTCCGATATTGTTTCAGGTGCGGCTGCTGATCCTGCTGATCATTGTGATCGCCGGAGTCGGTACTTTTGCTTTTGTGCACAGTATCCGGACACGGCGCAGGCAGTTATATCGTCTGGCTTATGTGGATCCTCTGACAAATGGTGATAATTTTGCCTGCTTCAAGGAGAAATTATCACACCGCAACGGAGACAGCGGCTTCTATGTTGCCCTGGATCTTCAGGATTTCAAGCTGATCAATAATACCTGTGGTGTGGCCAAGGGTGACGAAACACTGTTGGAAGTATGGAAGCTCCTGCAAACCGGTACACATCTGGGTGAATTTTCTGCCCACATCAATGCAGACCGGTTCATCCTGTTCCTGCGGGATAATGACCGGTGTACCTTAGAACCCAGATTGGAGTGCCTGTGTCAGGATATTTCCAATCTGTCCACAAAGCTTAATATTCCGAAACTGTTCCCACTGTGCGGCATCTATGAGACCGCCGATCATAAGGAAATCGAGCAGAATTACGGCAAGGCTGTACAGGCCAAGTATCCGATAAAGGGAAAACGTACCAGACATTATGCTTTTTATGAAGATCTGGATATCAAACAGCTCTCCGAGGATCGTCTGATGGAAGATGTCTTCGAAGACGCCCTGAAGAACGGAGAATTCCAGCTGTGGTATCAGCCGAAAGTAGACCCCGTCACCGGAAACATTCTGGGAGCGGAGGCTCTGATCCGTTGGAAGCGCCCCGACGGCACCATGCTCTCCCCCGGGAAGTTCATTCCATTATTTGAGAAAAACGGTAATATCACAACACTGGATGAATATGTGTTCCGCACAGTGTGCGCACAACAGCAGAGATGGCTGCAGGCCGGAGCAACATTGTATCCGATTTCTGTAAATATTTCCAGAGTCAGCCTATACTACAGCAATGTGGTAGATAAGTACCGGGAGATTTTGAATTCTTTCCAGCTGGATCCGAAATATGTTCCGTTAGAGATCACTGAGAGTGCTACCATTGATAACAGTGATATTTCCTCCCTGATCGAGCAGTTCCATGAAGCGGGATTTACTTTACTGCTGGATGATTTCGGAAGCGGTTATTCTTCTCTGTCTTCGCTGAATGTCATGCATTTCGATACGATCAAGCTGGATAAGAGTCTGATCGATTACATTGGTGACCGGAACGGTGAAAAGCTGCTGTTGCATATCACACAGCTGCTGCAGAGCTTCGGTATGACTATTACCGCAGAGGGTGTAGAAACTTCGGATCAGGTAGAGTTTCTGAAGAATCTTCACTGTGATGATATTCAGGGTTACTACTTCTCGAAGCCGTTACCGGTAAACGAATTTGAAGATTTTGTAAGAAAGCATACAGGTCTGTAGGGTTCGCCCACAGACCTGTTTTTGTTCCTGTATTCTGTTTTGCTCGTCTTATTCTTCTCCCAGGATCAGGATCGAATAAGCCGGAAGCGTAACTACAGTACCGGCACGCTCCGCAGTCTCTTCTCCGGTATAAAGTTCCCCCAGCAGTACCAGTTCCTCCGCTGTGGTGCCTCCTACGGTAAGTCCGGTCAGATCCACGCTCACAGCCTCCGCAGAGGTATTTCCCAACAATAATAAGTTACTGCCTTCATAGCTTCTTGTCAGGGCAAAGCATTGTTCACCGGAATACTGCTCCAGATAAGCGGTGGTGCCTCTGGCGATCACTGGGTTCTGGTTGCGGACACGGATCACCTGTTTCACATAATTATAGATGGAATCGGGATCCTCCTGCTGTTCTTCCAGACTGTCAAATTTCATCTGAAAATCTTCCATATCCGCCGGTCCTTTACACATACCTGCAGCATTTTTGTCCTTGCTCCAGTACATGGGGGCCCGTTTGTTCTCGTCTTTGCCGGAGCCTTTCATGCCCAGTTCTTCCCCATAATAGAGGAATACATTGCCATTCATTAAGAGATTAAGGGCATTGCCCATTTTCGTCTGAGCTTCGCTATTCTCCCCGGCATAGTAGCCTGCACTGCGCCCCATATCATGATTGGTGTAGAAGGGAGCATTGATATAATCCGGATTGTACTGCGCATACATGCCCTGCTCTGTTTCCAGATTCTTTGCATAAGATGTTGCCGATGCCTTACCGTTCATCACATTGGCAATGATACCGGACTTGTCGGCAAAAGCAAAATCAAACATGCTGTCCACGCCGCTCTCATAATATTTGGCATAGGTATTCTGATCCGTCCAGCATTCACACACCAGATAATTCTCCGGATCTTTGCCATGAACATAATCCGCGAACCAGCTTAGAATTTCCACATTGTCCTCTGTGGATCCGGTAACATACTCTTTCACCGCATCCAGTCGGAAGCCATCCACACCCATATCCAGCCAGAAGTCCGCGATCTGCTCAAATTCCCGGCGTACCGTCTCATTCTCCAGATTCAGATCCGGCATTCCGTCCCAGAATCTCGCTTCATAATACCAGGCCGTTCCATCCAGCTGCGCATACCCGCCCTGGTATTCTCTGGAAAAATGGTAATAATCCATGTACGGGCATTCGGAACTATCCGGTTCCGCCCCTTCCGGCAGGCTCTTCAGATACTCCGCAGCCTGTTGGAACCAGGGATGGCTGCTGGAAGAATGATTCATTGCCAGATCCAGGATCACACGGATTCCACGGTCATGACAGGCCGTCAGCAACTCCTGAAACGTTTCCAGAGTGCCGTACTGCGGATCGATATTCTCATAATCCGTGGTATCATATTTATGATAGGTGACGGAGGGCATCACCGGCATGAGCCAGATACCATTGATTCCCAGATCCATATCTGTGGTATCATCACCGTCATTCAGGTAATCCAGCTTTTCCAGTACGCCCTGTAGATCTCCAATGCCATCACCGTCGCTGTCATAGAAGGAATATACGAAAAGCTCATAGTAGGTACGGTAGTTGTCGTCCGGGATCTGCAGTACCCGGTTGTCCTGCACCAGAGACGTGGTACTGCCGGTGCTGTCAGTGTTACTGTCCGCGCTCTCATCCTGTACGGTGGCAGTCTCATTCTGTGTACCGGCAGCAGACGCATTGCTGTTTTCTCCTTTGCTGCCTCCACAGGCAGTCAGAGACGCTGTCATTCCCACCACCAGTATTGCTGCCCATATTTTTCTGTTCCATTTGCTCATAGTTATCGCTTACTCCTCAGATCCGCTTTTTTTCAAACCGGAACCATTTGAAATCAAAATTGCATCCCGGCAGGAAAACGAAGGTCACATTCTGCTCTCCCGTCACTCTTTCCAGAGGGAAACGCAGTTCCCTATATTCCTCGCTGTGTGGGAAGGGAAGTACCTGTGTAGCTCCATCGGTAAACCTAAGCTGGATCGTATTCTGCTGTAAAGGAGTTCTTCCGCAGATGACAATGCTATCGGTTCCCGCTTCTCCAAAGTTCATATCCGTAAATTCGAGAGAGACATTATTGCCGATCTGTTCAACGGCATCCCCGGTTCTCACAAAGCTGTCACCATAGGTAACTCCGTCCGTGAGAGCACTCAGTCTTGCATAAGCTTTTTCCTGTCTGGTGAAATGAAACTCTTTCAGGAAAATTTTATTTTCTGACACTATTGTCAGTTTTGTTACACCCTTTAATCTCCGGGGCAATACGAAGGTATCCGGCTGGAAGACTTCCCAGATGCCCGGCTTCTGATAGGTTATTTCACCCACCAGTGTTCCCTGTGTCCCGGAACCGCTCTCTTCGGGCTCTCCCTTCCATATCTGAATCCGGTGGGGATCATTATCATTGGCAAAAATAGACAGCGTGATCTCGTCACTTCCGAATTCACCAAAGTCTAACGCTTCATAGACCAGTCCGGTAGGCTGTGCCTTGTCCGTTCCGGCACTGTTCTCCACTCCGCGGCTTACGTCTCCGCCAAAACTTCCGACATAAGAAATACCCGTCACCGGCTCATACGGAGAATGGAACGTCTGTCCCATGCCCTCCACTGCAAAGTCAAGTTGGGAAATCATTTTAATATTGGTTGTTCCGTTACAGGTCATACACCTTACCTGAAAACTGCCATCACTGACGCCTGTGATCCGGATGCTCTCGCCGTCTTCCAGTTCCTCCAGTTTTGCCACAGGGCTGGGGATACCGGAAGCATCAGTAATGCTCCAGAGAAGCTTACGGTCTGTGGCTTCCGTGGGATAGATACGGGTATGTAGCAATACATACGGCTTCTCCGGTGTCAATCTCATATAGGGAGCGCTCATTTCCAGTTTCCGCACCGGAACAAATCCGGGATCCACAAAGGCGGGCGGATATTCTCTGTTTTCTTCTGTTGCACAGACACCGGGACGAATCGGTGCTTCGACTGCCTGTAACGTCACTGTCGCCGTGCGGTGCCCGGCAGCTGCCGTTGCTGTTCCAGTGCCGGTTTCATTGGTCATGCTGTTCACTGTGGCTGCCCATGCATCCTCCACAGTCACACGAATCTCCCCCGGCGTAGTTTTTGCTGCGATCATAGCCAGTAATTTCCCCTGGAACAACTTACGCACGGTTCCCTTGTAGGCATCGTAATCGGCGCTGTCACCATTGTCCAGTCCCACCAGTCTTCCAGCACCTTCCACGGTCACTCTCACATAATCAGAGGCATTTTCCACAGGATATCCGTTCCGGTCCTCCGCTGAGATCTCCACAAAGATCATGTCCTCGCCGTCAGCATGCAAGGCTGATTTATTTGCTTTTAATACATAATGATCTGTGTTGCCGAAGGAATGTCTCTCCTGTCTGGCTATCTCCCTACCCGTTTCGTCATATGCCACGGCACAGATACTGCCGGGCGCATACGGTACTTTCCAGGAAGGCTGCAATACCGTTCCTTTCTGATGATCGATCTGCTGTTTTCCCTGTGACACTCCGTTTACGAACAGTTCCACCTCCGGAGCATTGCTGGTGATCCGCACGTCCACCTGCTGTCCCGGATTAAAATCCCAGTAGGGATATACATGGATCATGGGATCTTTTTTCCCATCCGTCCATTCCGAACGGAAGACGTAGTAGGAGTCTTTGGGAAATCCCGCCGTATCCATCTGTCCGAAATAGCTGTTTTTCGTCTGATAAGGGGTCGGCTCACCGATATAGTCAATGGCTGTCCAGATGAACTGACCACAGGAATAAGGGGTATCTCTGTCCATAGTGATACAGTATTCCGTATTTTTCGCCGCCCAGCTGGTAGTACTGTTGCCCAACGCAGAACACTGTTCGTCCGCTTCGATCAGATTCGCCCTCTCCAGCGGAAAATGATACACCCCTCGGCTCTGTACCACAGAGGAAGTCTCACTTCCGTAGATGATCCAGTCCGGATGCTTTTCATGGTGTTCCGCATAATATTTTTCCGCGTAGTTATAGCCCGCCACTTTCACGATATCCGCACATTTCTGGGCATTTTCCCAGGGCATGTAATTGGAACCGATCGTCACCGGTGCCACCTTCCGGTAATCCCACTTTCTGACTACTGCAAGGAGGCTACGGGTGATCTCCTGTCCATGGGCATCCGCATGGGTATCCGGAATCTCGTTGCCAATGCTCCACATGATAACGGAAGGATGATTGCGGTCTCTGCGGATCCAGCTGCGTACATCCTTCTCCATCCATTCCTTGAAAAATCTGGCATAATCATAAGGATTCTTTGCCATCTCCCACATATCGAACGCTTCGGATACGATCAGAAATCCCATCTCATCCGCCAGTTCCATCAGTTCCACAGCGGGCATATTGTGGGAAGTCCGCACAGCATTGACACCCATGGAACGCATGAGTTCAAATTTCCGGCGCATGGCTTCTTTGTGAAAAGCCGCTCCCAGTGCTCCGAGGTCATGGTGATCGCAGGCACCGTTCAGGCGCACTTTTCTGCCGTTTAATAAAAAGCCCCTGGCAGGATCAAATTGCATGGTGCGGAAACCGATGCGAAGATGTTCTTCCTGTGTGATTTCCGTCTTCTGTAAGGCTTCACCTGCTCCGTTCTCCCCGTCGTTCATTGGAAGTTTGCATAGACGAACTGTAAGATCATACAGATAAGGATCTGTGATGTCCCATTTCCGGGGATTATCCACAGGAATCGCCACAGATGTCTTCTCCTGTCCACCGGCGAGGGGCTGTTTTACCCGGAAAATCTCCCTGTTTTCCGTTTCTGCAGAGTTTTTACTGTCCCCGGCATAATGCAAGCAATATTCCAGTTCATAATTCTCAGTGATTGCTCCCCATTCCAGTTCCGTATCGATGGTCAGATCGTAGCCGTTTTCCGTCTCCACGGAGGAGGTATAGATACCGTCCAGCGGAATATGTGTCTCAGGCAGACGGATCATCCAGACATTACGATAGATTCCGGCACCGCTGTACCATCTGCTGTTGGGTGCCTGAAAGGTTACCCGGAGAACAACTTCATTTTCACCTTCACGCAGATGATCCGTAATGTCCCAGTCAAAGGTGGAGTAGCCGTATTTCCAGTCACCGAGGCACACGCCGTTTATATAGATGGAAGAATCCATGTAAACACCCTCGAAGCGCAAAATGACACGTTCGTCACATGTCGTGCAGGCATTACCTGCCACAGAATTTGACTGCTCCCGCAAGTTCTCCTGCGCCGCTTCGCCTGCACGCTTTACTCCGGATGCGGAATACACGAATTTCTTCCGATACCAGCCGATACTGTCTTCATAGAGGTTCTTCGTATCATAGATCAGCCAGTCGTGAGGCAAGTCTGCCGGCTGCATCTCCCGCTCCCAGAGAGTTCTGTCTTCCCAATTCACACCCAATGCTGTTTTTGCAAAATACCAGTTATCATTCCATAACGTTTTGCTGTTCATCGAAATTTCTGCCCTTTCTGTCCATATCGTTTCCTGTCAGATCCCTGCTTCTATAGTGCTGCTTTTCCTACCTGTGTCCCGTCTTATCGTTGTCTGATACGGTCTTCGCATCTGCCCGGTCTTCCAGACGTTTTACTATGTAAACTGCCAGTACTGCATCCAATGTTCCCAGTACCATGCCGCCCAGAATATCCGTGGGATAGTGGACAAAGAAATAAAGTCTGGAAAAGGCAATGACTGCTGCCATAAGCAGACTTAAAATACCCGCCTTACGATAATAACTGAAAATGGTCACCGCTCCGGCAAAACCGTTGGAAGTGTGTCCCGAAGGGAAGGAATATTCCGAAGGGAACGGAATTTTCAGCGTCACACCGGTGTCCACAGCACAGGGACGGGGTCTCGCGATCACATTTTTCAGGAACAAATTTCCCACAAGATAGGTGATTGCCATGGCGATTATCATGGTCAGACCGCATTTCCGGGTCTTCGGAATGCATGTCAGCACAATCGCAATGACGATCCATACCAGACCGCTTTCTCCGATCGTAGTAAAAAAACGCAGGATCTCTGTCAGCCATTCCTGATGGATCCCCTGAATCGCATGCAATATCTGTAATTCCATCCTTCGTTCCTCCTTGTCCGTCTTCCGGCTTGGTTATCGGCCGCTCCGTAATTTCACCGTCAGACATTCTTTTGAACTATTGTAATCTATTCAGAAATGCCTTTGCATTGGCTGCAATGTCATCCTTAAATACAGCGGAACCGGCTACAATGACATTGGCTCCTTTTTCCATGGCAAATGCTACATTGTCCAGATTGATACCACCGTCTACTTCCAGATCGGTAGACAGCCCCTTATCGTTGATCATTTTCCGGATCACCTGTACCTTATCCAGGCACTCCGGGATCAGCTTCTGTCCGCCGAATCCGGGCTCCACAGTCATTACCAGCACCAGATCCACCAGTTCCAGATAAGGTTCCACTGCCTCTGCCGGAGTGGCGGGCTTAATGGTGATGCCGGCCTTTTTGCCTGTGGCATGTATTTTTTCAATGCATCCCTCCACATCTTCTGTGGCTTCCAGGTGAAAATTCACCAGGTCCGCACCACAGGCAGCGAACTCTTCCACATAACGTTCCGGCTTCTCGATCATCAGATGCACATCGAGAAACATATCCGTGTGGGATCTGACAGCTTTTAATACCGGCATACCGTAGGAAATCGACGGTACAAACAATCCGTCCATCACGTCTACATGCAGCCAGGGGACTCCTGCTCCTTCCACAGCTTTGATATCCTCTCCCAGTTTCCATAAATCCGCCGAAAGAATTGAAGGTGATAATAAATTCATGTTACTCCTCATTTCTGCCCCGCAAGGCCTTGTCTGTTGCTTATTACCGTTCTATTCTAGCAAACTTGTTTTCGTAAAACAAGACTAACGAAAAGGAACCTTTTCCTTTTGGAAAAAAGTTCCTCCGTTCGCAATTCTCTATAGGTTTTTCACGTCTTCTTTCAGTTTGTTCCAGGCATCTTCATGCTCCGTATAGTAAATGGGACATTTCTTTCCGCCACAATCATAGTGGCGCAAGATGTCATCGGGTTGCAGGTCATAGGCATCAGTCAGCCATTTCAATAATTTGATCAGAGAATCATAGGTCTCCTGAGTAAACTGGCCGTTGTCCGCCTTGTAGCAGCATTCGATAGAAATAGAATCCTCATTGCGGGTCTGTACTGCATAGGCGATCTCGTCCAGAGGAACGCACTGAAGAATCTCGCCATCATAGCCAATGATAAAATGGGCACTGGCACTGCGTTCATGATTGTCTTTCAGCTGTTCGAAATAGCTGCGGTTCTGGGCCGCGCTGGTCCCAGGATTCGCCGTGTAATGTACAAAAATATTTTTCACTTCCGTCAGGGGATCTCCCGGTCTGGAATATTCATTCACGGTGAGAAAATCTTCTGTCCAGTTGGGATGTGCTGCATATACATCCGCCGGAAGTCCCTGGATCCGGGTTCCCGTGGTCTCCCCGATCTGTTTTTCGATCCGCTGCACAGCTTCTGCCGCAACTTCCACAGGAGTACTGGCCTCCGCAGTGCTGGCAGGTACTTCCAACAAATTTTTCAACATAAAGATTCCTGCAAGAATGCTGGCACACAGCAGGGAAATCTTAATATATCTGCGGATTCTTGCCTGTCTGCGGCGGCGCTGCCTCCCGGCTCTGACCCGGCGTTGTCTGACGCGGGTGCTGTAAGTATTGTCTTTGTAAACATTTTGCTCATATGCATTGCCCGGATGACCCTGCTCCTGCCGCCAGGCCTTGTTTTTCTGCTGTGCTGTCGTCGAATACTGCGGATGTGATTTCTTCCTTCCGCCTTCCTGCGGCATTGCCGATATGCTATGTTGTGACCGTTCTGTGCGTCCTCCGGTATGATTGCTTCGTGATTGATCGGCGTATCTTCCGGTCTGTCTGTCTTGCGGTTGTCCTACACGTCTTCCTACGTGTCTGACTATATTTTTTCCAGTCCGGTAATCCACCAGATACGGATTTCTTCGCACCTGTATCATTTCCAGATCCGGTTGTCTGCTCGAACGATTCTCCTGTGTCATATTGCTGCCCCCCAGAGTTAATTGCTTTCTTTGAGTCCCAGTTTAATCCGGAGTTGTCACATTTTTCGGCACATATTCCTTAAGATTTTATAAATTTATTGTTTAAAAAGTTCCAGCAAATACTTTTCTATCACCTGTGCTGCTTTGCGATGAGCTTTCACTCCGGGATGCAGGCGGCTGCCTACGGTGTCCGGTGTGGTGTTGGGAAGTTGTAAAAAGTGGATTCTGGTATCACCAGTCTGTTCCGCGTAGGTTTCCACCGCTTCACGGATGACGGGCAGGAAATTGTCTCCCAGCATACCATAGCCCCAGATGATCTGTGCCTCAGGATTGCAGTCACGCACAGCTTTCAGGAAATCTCGGATTGCTGTAGTCAGGATCTTTTTGACTTCTTTTATGTCACGGGTTCCTGCCCATTCTCTTACCAGTTCCGCTGCGGACTGGATTGCTGTGGCATCGTTGGTTCCCAGATTAATGATCACGGCATCCGGCTGCCATGCCTTGAAATCATAGTCTTCCAGTGCTCCCAGCGAAGCATTTCGCTCCCCGGTAAGCAATCCGCAGACCTGTTTATAATAGGGAGGAATCTTATTCTCTACAATGCCATCCCAGCCGGTGACGATTCCCCAGCCACTCTGGGACACCACACGATATTCCGCAGAAAGCGCATCCGATACCATACGGGGATACGTATTTTCCGCAGAGAAGAACGCACTGATCCAGTCTTCCTCACCTACCGGCCCCATAGTTCCCTCTCCACTGGTAATACTGTCTCCTACAAATTCCAGGCGATATTCAGGATCCGGCAGAACCAAAAATTTCCCATCTCCATATTGCAATCCCAAAATCTGTATCATGTGCAGCGGGTCCTGGTGCATAGCCTGTACTTCCTTCAGAATCCGTACATGCTTCGGCTTTCCTACTGTCATTCCTCGAAACAGGCATACTTCATTTTTCCCTTTATTAACCGGAAAACGGCTGATCTGGGCACCATTCAGTTCTACCGCCAGCCATGGCTCCATCGTGTCGTAATCAGCATTTACTTCCAGCCACAATTCACTGCCAGTATATAGAAATTCTATACCGCTGCCGGTCCAGAATAAATTGATCACATCTTTTCCCGTGGTCCGGCCCAATACCCGCACTTGCGGCAAATCCGCTATACTTATAATCTTTTTCTGCTGTTCCATTTTCCCATACCTTCTACTCTGTTTTCTGTTGCTTCGACATTTTCTGTTATGATCTTTCGATTGCCTGCTTTACTCTCTCCTGCCGTACTCTTCTGCGATCACATTCTCCGCAGGACGTCCGCATACCGCATAAGGGTTCAATCCTTCCAAATTTCCCGGCCAATCCCAGATGCCGAAGCCTTTCACCCAGTCACGTTTTCTGCAGGCTGTAAACATTGCCCGGTACCAGTCCGCCTGTTCCGCATCATCCTCTTCACCCTGCAGTTCCCAGTTATTCGGAACCTGCGCAGAACCATGAATATTCATGCAACCCGCTTCCGAAAACAAAAAGGGCTTCTGAAATTTTTTCATAACCTTTTCGATCCGGTCTAACTGGTTGTCCCAGTCGTCTATGGGATAATATCCGCTGGACGCAATCACATCCACGGCATCCCACCATGTAATATGATCTTCTCCATATTTGTCGCAATTATAACCGACAGGTCCGTCATATACCGTCCGTACTTCTGCGATAAGTTTTCTCCACTCTGTCTCCCGGTGCTCCGTCATGGTCATTTCACACCCCGCCAGGAACAATTCACAGCCTGTCCGCTGCGCAATCTGTGCATAATGTTTCTGAAAGGCAATGTGACTCTCGAACCAGTTGCCCCATTTGGGTTCGCAAGGTACATCATGGTCAAAAAAGCTGATTCGTGCCCGCCAGACACCATTGTCACAATTCACCGTCGGTTTCAAAGCAACTTTCAGTCCCAGGCTCTGTGCATATCGAATCATATCATACAGTTCCTCATCCGTACAGCTTTTCTCCCCATCATAACGGATTTCCTCACTGTAAGGTGTTTCCTGCATCCCCGATGGTGTGAATATCACCCAATTCGTATGGATCCTTCGTACCATTTCCTCCATACTTTTTCTGGATTCTTCCGAACCCAATACTCCTCTGTGCGGAAAAACCGCAAAATTCACAGCGCGAAATGCCTCCATACAATACCTTCCCTTCCAAGTATCCCATTTGTGTTTCATTTCCTGTATTGTATCATTTTTAATTTTATTTAGCTAGTAAAATTAGCTTTTATTTGCCTAAATTTATTTTCCTGCATTTCATTGTGTTCATTCACACGATATGCTACCATGAAACTATATACAGTGCTTTCAGAAAGGAGCTATCTGCCATGCATTTTGTACAGGCAAAGGGGATTCTGTCTCAGAATAACGGAATGAATATTTATCGTGGATGCTCCCACGGTTGTATTTATTGTGACAGCCGCAGCAAATGTTACGGTTTTACACACGCCTTTGAAGATATTGAGGTCAAAGAAAATGCTCCTGAACTGTTGGAACGGTCGCTTCGTTCCAGGCGGCACAAGTGTATGATCGGTACAGGTGCCATGTGCGATCCGTATCTTCCCGCTGAAAAAGAGCTTCAATTGACCAGGAAGTGTCTGGAACTGATCGATCGATATGAATATGGTGTCACGGTACTCACAAAATCCAATCTGGTGCTTCGGGATCTCGATCTGCTGCAATCTATCAATAAGAAGACCAAGGCAGTCGTGCAGATGACGCTCACTACTTATGATGAAGATCTGTGCCGGAAGCTTGAACCGAATGTGTCTACTACGAGAGAGCGTTTTGAA
Source organism: Clostridium sp. AM34-9AC (assembly GCF_003480225.1). Classification (NCBI taxonomy): domain Bacteria; kingdom Bacillati; phylum Bacillota; class Clostridia; order Eubacteriales; family Clostridiaceae; genus Clostridium; species Clostridium sp. AM34-9AC. The sequence goes on along the minus strand of NZ_QUIU01000014.1, from coordinate 58,202 downwards.
GTGTTGATGAGATGTAAAGAGTTGGGAATACCAACTCTTGTGTGGATGACACCGATTCTTCCTTTTATTAACGATACCAGGGAGAATATAGAAGGCTTGCTTGATTATTGCCTGCAGGCAGGAGTTCAGGGGATCCTGGTGTTCGATGTTGGTGTCACGCTGCGGGAAGGCGACCGGGAATATTTCTATCAGGCGCTGGATCGTGATTTCCCCGGCATCCGACAAAAATATGTCAGTACTTATGGGAATGCTTATGATATTCCCAGTCCTCACGCAAAAGAACTTATGACACTGATTCAAAACACCTGCACAGCGAATGGTATCCTGTGTTCCCCGACGGAATGCTTTACTTACCTGCACGAATTTCCCGAGAGATATGTGCAGCAGACGTTGTTTTAGGTTCCAATGGCGATACTTTCTACAAAAAAGTTTAATATAGCCAACACAGTAAAATCGGGAGCTTTTGCTCCCGACATCTTGATAACGCAAAAAACGAGTATTTACATTCAGAATAGAACTGCACTCAGAAAATTGGTAGCTATAGCTTCAGCACCCAGAATAAAAACGGCATTGTGATCACAGAAAGCAGTGTAGTTAGGGCCACGCCCCTGGATGTCAACCGATAATCGCCATTGTACTGCTGTGCCAACATTACTGTCATGCTGCCTACCGGTGTTGCCATCATTACCAGACAAACGCCTCGGAATATAGGATCTTTGATAAAAAAGCATAGCCCCCACAGAAGCAATGCTGGTAATAATACCAGTTTTATTATAGAAAAAATGAGTAGGCGCACATCTGTAAATAAATCTCTTAACCGGGTCTGCGCCAAAGAGTCACCAATGACCAACATGCTTAACGGACCTGTGATGGCACCAGTGAAAGTTGCTGTATCTTCAAGGATCAATGGGACCGGAAGATTGGTGATATACAGAACTATCGCAATAATGCAAGAGCCTACGCCTATATTCACGAGTTGTTTCCAATTTATATTTTTCTGACAACCACCAATCTGCATTTTGTGGATGCCATAAGTATAGATCAAGACATTATATAACAAGTTGAAGATTACAGCGTGAATTATTGCATTGCTGCCATACATGACATCCAGCAAGGGATAACCCATAAATCCAATATTGGAAAAAAGCGTCATGACCTGATAAGCGCCGTAGTCCTCTCTGTCTGCATGAAGCAATCTGGGCAATAGTTCCGCGACAGCAAACATAATTGCAAAATAGATCAGCGCAACACCCAGAGTAAACAACAATTTTCCTTTATTCTCCAGTCTCTCAGGATTCATACCAGAGGCAATAATCAGCGCAGGATTTCCAATATTGATTACTATACTTGAAATTGTTTTGCCTGTAGTATCTTTAAACACACCGATTTTCCGACAGATATATCCGATGAGCATAATCAAGAAAAACATTATCATTTTTTGGAGTAAAAGCATACAACACCTTCATATAGTAAATATATAAGCTCGCAAATTATACGTTCTTACAAATGCATCTCTAACCGCTGCCAACATTACTTTGCAGAGTCGCCCATTATAACACAGGAAGGAGAGGGAATTACAATTTCCTGTCCGCTCCACTTTAAAATCCCTTTATTTTCATCAAAGAAAAAGGTCTGTACCACATCTGTATGCTGAATACCCACTATCAGCATAGAGCCATCTGGTACAAAACAAAACTCCCGGCAGAAATCACCTGCCAACATTGTATGTCCTTTCAACATCAACAAACCGGTTTCCTTATCTACCTCATAGACAACAATTGAATTGTGCCCTCTGTTCCCAGCCAAAAGATATCTACCGGATGGATGCATCTGTAGTGCCGAAGTATAGTTCTCCCGGTCATAACCATCCTCACGTCTCGTCGATATTACCTGGACATTCCGTAACATATCTTTGCAATCCGGCTGATACTCAAACACAAAAATTTGACAGCTCAATTCAGATACCATATATAGATATTTTCCATCCGGACTGAAACGGAGTTGTCTGGGTCCACTGTCTTCCGGTGCTTTCCACTCGAAAACTTTTTGATACGTTTTTGCATCATAAAGATATATATAATCAAGACCACAATCCGCAACCGCAATATATTTTCCATCCGGTGTAGGCATGGATGCATGAATATGAGACATCCTTCCATTTGGTTCCTGGTGATGCTCTACTCGTCTTTCCTCCCCAATGCTTCCATCCTGATTAATGCCGTACACCACCAGCAATCCATTACGAAAAACAGATACTAAAAGACTATCTTTTTCCTCATCCGCTATAACATGACATGGCCAGCCACCATAAGCATATCTGCTATTTAAAAATGAAAGTTTATTATCCTCTATGCGATAAGCAGCAACACCTCCACCCGGTACACCTTTATATTCCAGTGATTCCATAACCGCATACAGACATTTTCTCTTTTCCGAAACATATAAATATGCAGAATCGTCAGCCTCTACTGTTGAAACTTCCCTCATTTCCCCATTTTGAGTATTTATCTCCAATGTGTAAATACCTTTCGATCCTCTCAAGGAGTTCGTTCCTACGTAACACTTCATCCATTTCTCCATATCTTTACCTTTCAGTTTCGTCATTGTACTCTCCGTTGTAAATTTGATAAGCTCTTGGCATTCTTTTTTCCCATAAACGTTTTCCCTCACATAGATCAAAAAGCTCCAGTCTTCCGGTTGATTCCGCAAATTCTTCATCAGCAATCAGCAAACAATCCAGCTGTTTCAGATACAGAAAGCTCCTGGGCCATCCCAGTGTTTGCAAAATTCTCCCTTCCCGGATCATTCCGTTTTGCTCAACGACCAATTCCCGGATCAGATTAGCTCCCCGTACTCCTACGAACAATCTTCCTTTTGTCCAATCTGGACACAAAATTGAAGAAAGACTTTTTCGTGCTCCGGCAGGGAGCAAACTGACACGCTGCTTTTCTTTCAAACCTCCGTCTGAATTTTTCTCCAACACGATCAATTCATTCGATAATTCTGTAACGAGGTATACGATTTTTCCTAATGGATGTATCTCCAGAAATCTTGGACCTGATCCCCGGGGCTGTTGCTCTATTCTCCAGTTGTCCCGGTTTCCCCAAAGTTGGCTCTCACTACTATGATATACTGCATCCGCGCCCAGATCGGCAATCCAGCACTCCTCCTGCATCCACTTTACAAAATGCGGATGAGACGCTTCCTGCCTGCTAACTACCGGACCATTTCCTTTGAAAATCACCCTTCCAGATTCTTTGCCGATGCGCCCCTCCGCTACGTCCACTGATACAACCATTTGTTCTCCATACACAGCAATCAAAAGAGCCTTTCCCTGCTCCCAAAAGCTCATATGGCTGATCCCTCTCCAAGGGAAACAGCTTTTCTCCAAAAAAAACAGTTCTCCTGTAAGTTGCTTCAAATAAAACGACTGAATATAACTTCCCCCTGATTCTTCCTGTCCTACCGCATACAGTATTCCGTTGGGCGCAATACACGCCCATTCCAGATTTTTCAGTGGTGCAGCCAAAGTTTCCCTGCTGTCATTTCTCCCCAGGTCAATACGATATATCCCATCTGTCGATGTGTTTCCAAATGTATTGCAAAAATAGAATGTCATTTAAGTCAGCTCTCTCCATTATGAAAACAAAAACTCTACTTCCTCTTGCGTTAATCTCTTTTCTGATGCACGAAGGCTCTCTTCCAGTTCCTTAACCCTGCAAGGTCCTACGATCGGAATAACCTGAAAAGGCTGCGCATAAAGATATGCTAATGTTATTTCCAATGGAGTGGCATTCGTGAGCTTGCATAGTTCGTCTACTCTCTCCGCTCTTTTTAAGGATTCCGCATTATAAAACATATCTCTGGGGAAAGCAAATTTATCGTCCTTGAGAAATCCCTCTTCCTTATGTAATACAAAAAATCCTGCTGCCTGAGAAGTATATGCAGTTACCGGTTTACCGGTTTTTTGGTGATATTCATATATGTTCTCTGTCATATGGGTCTGTACAGCTGCCTCCACTGCCTCGTCATTCGGTTTTGCCAAATTAAACATAATTTCATGCCCAACAAAGGATTTCAAATTATGCTCTTTCGCGTAAGCATCTGCAGCCCACATTCTTTCTGCCGACCAGTTCGAACAAGCAAAATATCTCACCTTTCCTTCTCTGACAAAGCTGTTCAAAGTTTCAATAATTTCACCAACCTCACGCTTCGGATCATCTGCATGTAAATAGTATAAATCTATATAATCAGTCTGTAAGCTTTTCAAACTGCTCTCCAGATCCTCTCGTATCTCTTCCGGCGCCAGCCTTTTTATGCTCGGTGTTTCAAGTGCATGGCAGGCTCCTTTGGTCGCAACTACCAGCTTGCTTCTCAATCTATGCTGTTTCATCCATCTTCCAATCAATAATTCAGATAGTGGAAGATTTCCTGGATTCCACCTTCCATACACATTCGCTGTATCAATAAATGTACCCCCATTTCCTACAAAACAATCGAGGATATCGAATGATGCCTGGTCGGAAATACGGCTCCCGAGCACTCCACCTCCCAACGCTATATCTGACACTCGCAAATTTGTTCCTTTATAATTTACAATATTCATCCTTCGCTCTCCTTTTAAAACACTTCTCAGCCTTTCACTGCTCCAACTGTCATACCTCTTGCAAAATAGGACTGGAAAAACGGAAATATCATCATAAGAGGTAAAATACCGATTACTGCAATTGCCATACGAACCGTGATGGTAGGCATTTTACCCAAGGCATTGGCAGCCTCTGCGCTTCCTGCCATACTTTGTGTCATAAACTGAATATCCAGCAAAATTCTATTCAAATAATTTTGCAGACTGAATAATTTTGTATTCGTAAGATAAAGGAGACCATTATACCAGTCATTCCAATAACCAATACCAATCAACAATCCTACCGTAGCCAGGATGGGTTTCGAAATCGGCATAATAATACTAAAGAAAATTCGGAACTCCTTAGCGCCATCTACCATAGCTGATTCGATCAATTCCTTAGGCGTATTGTTATTAAAGTATGTTCTCACCAGCAGAACATTGAAACCATTTACCAAAATATTATTTGGCAAAAGTAATGCAAATATAGTATTTTTGACATGTAACGTATTTACATATAATAAATAGGTGGGAACCATACCTCCGTTAAAAAGCAATGTAAAAAACACGAGAAAATTGATTATCTTTCTTCCGGGTAATTCATTACGCGAAAGTGTATATCCCAGCATGGCTGTAAGCATCAATCCGGAAATCGTACCTATAAATGTAGTTAGTATTGAAATCCCGTATGCACGGAATATTGTCTGCCCCTGCGTTGCCATATAGCGATATGCTCCCAGACTCCACTCTTTGGGCCAAAAGGAATAACCATTTCGGAACACACTATCATTATCCGACAGAGAAGACGTTACCAGCAACAACGTAGGAAGAGTACAGAAAAGCACGAAACAAATTAAAACTATATGTGCTACTAATGCTGATTTGTTTACTTTCATTCGTTTCATCTCACACCTCCTAAAACAGAGAATCTTCCGGGCTGATCTTCCGAAGTAACAAATTTGTAATTAAAACAATTAAAAAGCCGACTACTGACTGATATACTCCTGCTGCTGCAGACATACCCACGTCTCCTGTCTGTATCAATGTGCGGTACACATAGGTATCTATTGTATTTGTAGTACTGTATATTGCTCCTGAGTTCTGCGTAACCTGATAAAATAAACCAAAATCAGAATAAAAAATCTTTCCTACCGCCAATAATATCATCATTATAATAACCGGTTTCAACAATACCAGTGTGATATACCGTACCTGTTGAAGCTTTGATGCCCCATCCAGTTGAGCCGCTTCATAGTAAGACTTATCAATAGAAATAACATTGGCATAATAAATAGTTGCCTGAAATCCAAATGACTTCCATGTATTTACGATCGGTAATATTATAGGCCAGTACTTTGACTCATTGTACCAGGATATCGTGCTTTTTCCCAAGGGCTCCAGGATCCCTTTATTAATAAAGCCTACATCCGTACTTAAGAAAGCAAATACCAGATAACTGATAATGACGATAGAAAACAAATATGGCAAAAGAATCACTGTCTGATATACTTTTAAAGCCTTTTTGCTTGTCACTTCGCTCAAAAGAATTGCTACTAAAATACCTAAAAATGTATTAATTATAATAAATGCCACATTGTACAATATTGTGTTTCTGGTAATAATAAAAGCAACTGAGTTTTTAAATAAAAACAAAAAATTTCTAAAGCCTGCCCAATCACTTCCATAAATTCCTTTGCTGTAGTCGAAATCTTTAAAAGCTACCACCATACCCGTTAGTGGTAAATAATTGTTAATAAACAAATAAACCAATGCCGGCAAAGCCATAATGTATAGTGGCAAAAGCTTTTTTATTTTTTTTAATCTTTTATACATACCAGGCTCCTTTGAATAGAAAGGTCAGTTGTGTTATACCTCTGACCTTTCCGAGAAACTTTACTTATTTTGTTGCCGCCCACTCGTCTAACTGCCGCTGCTTTTCTGCAATAACAGTATCAATCCCTGCATCCTTCAGTGCCTGTCGGAATTTCGGTAAATTTTCATCAGGATCGATTACTCCATTCTCCAGAGGCAGACGATACTCATCCATTACTGCCTGTACAGCCGCCGCTTCTGCCTTCACAGGAGTGGTGTCAAACACAAATCCCAGCGCTTTAGATTTGATTGCATTATCATTAAATTCCTCATATTTTTCATTTAAATCTTCGGGATCCGTATTCCAAATATAACTCAGATAACGATTTCCAAAAGCGTAAGTTGCACTCAGAGTATAGCCGGATGTTTCTCCAGTTACACCGTCCGGATAAGTAATCCACTTTTCGCTTCCTTTTACATGCTGATAGTGTGTACCTTCAATACCCCATACCAACGCATTATATACTTCTGCATCACTATAAAGCAGATTGACAAACTCCAACACTTTTTCAGGATTCTTACAGCTGACAGGGATCGACTGAATAACAGCTCCAACCGTTTGTGTATTTCCAAAAGCCGGATTTACAATTGCTGTACTGCATGGAATACCTGTCATATTGGTGCTGTCTGTAGGCACACCCGGATGAATCAGGGACATTGTGGATGCCACTTTTCCTGTTTTGAAATAAGCTACTCCTGTATCAGGATTCGTTGAAGCATCTGGAAGAATATAGCCCTTCTCATTCCACTCTCTGGCTTTCCTCACACACTCCTCGTAATATTCTGTATCAAAGAGATTTTGCACGGTCAGATCGCCCTGTCCCCAATCCATCAGGACTCCCATGGTATCACCCAGCCCATCATATGTTTTAAAAAGGCTTTCCAGAATGCTGGTTCCCTGGCTTTGCGGCTGCGTTACATACTTGTCCGGTTCTCCCTCTTTAATTCTGGCAAAAAGGTCATCTAATTGTTCTACTGTTAATCCTGCATCAGCATCAATTCCATATTTCTCGATAATATCATTGCGAAGAATCAGTCCGTATGCACTTGCCATATCACGTATGGTCGGAAATCCATATATTTTTCCGTCAACTGTGGTAGCTTCCATATAGTCGCCGATTACTTCCATTGCATCCGGTGCATATTTACGAACCGTTTCTTCATCCAGCCCAAGCAGTTTATTGGAAGTGACATCACTACTGAATGTAGTTCTGGCTGATGCATTTACCAGATCCAGCTTTTCGCCACTGGTAATCATCAGATTAACCTCCTGCTGATAGTTTGCTCCTGTCATAGGCAAAAGCTTAACCTTGGCACCAATCTTGTCATAAACAATGTTGCTTAGATTCTCCTCTACCAAATCCCAATCTGCCTGCTGTACCCATACATCAAATGCATAAACAATGGTATATGGTTCCTCTCCTTCCTGCACAGTGTCATTCGTTTCACTTTTGTCTGTCTGACCTACGCTCTGATTACCGCTTTCATTTCCACATGCGGAAAGCACTGTACATGCTGCCAACAATAAGGCAAATACTTTACTTACAATTTTCTTTTTCATATCATTTTCTCCTTCCTTTTATGTATGTTTTGTATCTTTTGTAATTAAACTATATCTCTTATAATTATTTCTTTCTCCCTGAATTTCGACCTTCACTTATGAATTTTATACGCTTTTTGTTTTATCGAAATCCAGCTCATGAAATGGATCTTTGTCCTCTCCATCATAATCCGTCAGCTTACTCGCGATCCTTTTCAGATAACTATTTGTGTTTGCAAGAGATCCGCTAATAATATCCTCTTCTGTTATTTTGGCAATTAAAATTTCTCTGGCGGAAGCCATCACCTCTTTCATATTGGATAGATAACTTCCACGTTCCCGATCATATGTTACATAGATAAATCCATCATCTGCTTCCTTTGCATCCGGATAAGAAACTTCTCTCTCGTCTAATAGTAATTTATAAGGGAACGTTTTTCCTTCATCCTCTGACAGCATTGCCGTAAGATTATTTCTTCCACTAAACTTAAAATGATTGATCAGCAGGATTCTACCTGAACGCAATCTTGTAATATGGAATCTCGAACAGGGACCACCATAGCCAGTGTCAAAATCTTTACTCCAGCTTCTTCCTCCATCATAAGAATTCGATGCGCCAATCCCATACTTTGTCCTAACAAACATTCTTAGGCTTCCATCCTTCATCTCCAAGATCATATGTTCATCATAATGCCGGTCTTTCACGTCTGCAAAGCCAAGCTTCTGAAAGGTTTTCCCGCAATCATTGGTAGCATAAACAAAGGAGCCTTTTTCCGTAATTTTAGTATCATATTCTTCTGATAATACTCTTATACCATCATTCCATACAGCAATCGGGAACAACCATTCACCAGATTTCACCACTATAGGTTTATTCATCATTACATTATGGCCTACCAGAAATTCTTCTCCCCAAACCAGCTCCTCTGCATCAGGATCTCGGCAAACAGATGCATATAAACCATCGTCCGGACACTTTGCCCATGTCAGCCAAAGTTCTCCCAATGAATCTATCCAAAGGCATGGGTCATAGCATCTTCCATTATCTTCTTTTACAATAACAATCGGTTCCGAGAAATGATTCCCTCCGTCATCCGACTTAATTACGATCACATAATTTCCTATTTCTTCCTTGACTCCACCTGAATAGAAAGTAAGGAAAATCCTTCCTCGTTTTGTCACCTCAATGCTTGGGATTCCTTGCCATAGGCGTTTTGAAGCCCTGTATTTTTGTAATTCCTTTGTTTCCGTATACAACATAATCGTTTCCTCCAACAGACTTATATCCATGTTTTCTGCATCTTCTTTAAAAATACAGGAGCTGTTATATCAACGGAACAACGGACAATGCAGCCCCTCTTTTTTCATTTTCTAAATATACAGTATATATAATATATAATTTATGATCTGCTTCATAGGCGCATGGGTAACACCACGCTTTTCCATAACCTAATCTGTCGGAAAAGCCATTTTGTAGTATAATGCCTGTCTCAAAGGTACTTTCTTTGGGTTTGGAGAATGCGAGTACAAGTTTTTCTCTTCCCGGATACCAATTTCCTATTATATAATTTCTACCATCAGAAAGCGTGCCCGCATATATTTTTGAATCTGAAAAAGGAATATCATAGGAAAAGGCATCCGACCATGTCTCGCCATAATCCTGTGATAAATATACAAGCGGAACTTTTCGCTCGTCATCTCTCGAAAACATGGCAATTTTATTATCTTCTATGATTGCGGTAATTTCCGGATGTACCAGCTTAGAACCATCAGGTAAGTCTCCATTTTCCTGAATATATACTAATCTCCAATCATCATCTATTTTCCCGGAATCCGAAATAAGTACCGCCGGAGTATTCGGGAAGCCATCTAGTTCAGCAATACGTCCCGGCAAAAGCAATTTCCCATTTGCCATCTTATACACATTCGTATTTAGCTTAAAAGGAATCGGTTTGGACCATAAAAATTCAAAACAGTCCTTTTCCTCTTGAAATACATAAAGATCAAGAGCATGAATATGATCTGCTGATACCATTTCATTAATAAGCATATATAGTTTATCTTCGCAAATACCGTACACTGGTGGGCAGAACAAAATTTTGCCGGTTTGATCCTCCGCTATCGTTTCAATATCACTCCATGTCTTTCCACCGTCTTTTGACCTTTTTTGTCTGATTGGAGTAGGTCCGATCAGTTCTTTTTCCTCGCAATTATACCAGGCAGCAAATAGCGTTCCATGATATTCTATAATAGCTGCTTCATGCAAAAAAGCATATTTATCATCCGGGCCGGCGACTTCATATATCTCTGTTTCACTGTTATCCTTTAAGCTTATTTCTTTTTCAGCCATATTCAGATGTCCTAACATATTATATAGTTGTTTATCTTCCTTTGAAAAAAAATCAAACATTTTGTTCCTCCCTTTCCATATCATTCTTTTCATTTAGGATCAACTATAGTATAATCTGCTATTATGTTCTGACTCTACTTGAAACTCGACCTTCACTTATGATTTTTATACAAAAAGACCTGATCCTCAAAGATCAGGTCTTTCCATCCCACCGTTTTTTCGATATTCATTTGGTGAAATTCCTACTTCTCTTTTAAACATTGCAGAAAAATTAGACATATTTTCATAGCCGCACCGGGATGCAATCTCACATACGGAAATCTTTGGGTTTAACAGCAATCCTTTTGCCATATTTACCTGTTCCCTTAAAATATAGCGATTTACCGAACATCCCATTTCCTTTTTAAATCGTCTATCCAGGTAATCCGGATTTAAATACAGTGCTGAAGCAACTTTTATCCTATTCAGTTCCTCATCGAGATGGGTCTGTATATAATAAATCGTTTGTTCCCTGATCCCACTTAAGTTCGATACATCCTGCATGATCCTGGAAACAGCTCCCATAGTTTCCTCAATCCATGCATCCATTTCCTCCAGTGAACCAATTGCTGTTACTCTGTTACATCCATTTTCTCTATCATATAAAAATTGATGTGCCTGAATTCCATTTTCCTGAAGTGTCGAATAGAACAACTGTTCCAAATCATACTGAAGCATTTGAAGTGCTCTCCTATTTAACTTTGCCTCATTGTCTTTTCCCCAAAGCCATTTTCGGATTATATCTTGAAGTTCCACAGTCTTGCCATTATCAATATATGCTTTCCATAGCGTCATATCAGGCATACCAATTGCTTCACTGTTTTTAGGCATATTTATAATATCCAAAATCTGTCTTCTACTGCAAACATTATTCCATGCAAACTGTCGAAGCTTATCTACCATGGACTGTACTTCTCTCCCTGTACACACTTCTCCTATGCATATTCCAATTTTTTCGTATAATCTTTCTGTCTTAAATTGCTGTAATATCGCATCTTTTAATATTATGCCATTTCTTTCAGTGCCAGAACTCAGCCACTCGTCTGAAATAAAAACCAGGCCTGCAAATTCTTTTTGAGACAATACCGGAAGCAGAAAGTCACCAGCCACTGTTCCCAAGTCCTCTTTTACCTTCTTCCTGGTCTGCTTTATGTCTTCTTCTGCTTTGTCATTTGCATATTGATAAAATAAAATTGGGATCAGCCTTCTATCTTGCTCCTCTTTCCATTGCTTCTCCTCATATTCTTCACACTCCCTGTTCGGATCATCACGTAGTCCTCTGAGCATTTCCTCCCAATATTTTTCTTTCCATACTGGTTTTAACTGGTTCCATACAATTCCTTCTTCCTGTAACTGCGCCTGATGACGCTCTCTTTCAATCTTAGTGACAAGATTTTTCATCACCTTAATAATATCATCTTCCATGACCGGTTTAAGCAGATAATCATAACATCCGTATCGCAAGGCAGTTCTGACATAAATAAACTCCGCATGGCTTGTCAACATGACGATTTCTAAATCCGGAAAATTTTCCTTTGCCTTTTTTGATAATTCCAATCCATCTGTCTGAGGCATTTCAATATCGCAGATCATAATATCAATTTTTTTCTCATTTAAAATTCGAACAGCGCTAACTGCATTTGTAGCAGAATAAATCTCCGTAATACCCAGCATCCCCCAGTCCGTTACTGTAACTACTTCTTCTACCACCAGATATTCATCATCTACAATAAGTAAGTTCATAGCTGATCTCCATTCCAACATCTTTTTCTAGTTATCTTATAGTTTCCCTTTTGTTCATTTTGGTACATTTATGACAACGCTAACTCCTCCACTGTCCCGATTTGTAACCTTGACACTGGCAGCCTCTCCATAATGCATGTGCATTCTATCTACTATATTTTTTATTCCAATATGCTCCCTATCGTTTTTCACAATTTTCTCATTTTGGTTTATTTTTTTAAGAATGTTCTCCTCAATTCCTTCTCCATTATCCTGAATTTCAATTTTTATATTGTCTCCCTCTACTTTGGCTGAAACGACAATCATCAAATCATTCGAGAAATCCGTGGAATATTTGATTGCATTTTCCACAAAAGTTAATACACACATAGCCGGCACCATGCTGATTTCTGCTTCCGGCTCTATTTCACACTGAAGATGCATAGCACCCGCAAAACGAAACTTTTGAATCGCCATATAGTTTAACATAAAATTGATTTCCTCCTTCAGAGGAACCATTTCTCCTTGACGAGCAAACACACTTTTAAAATAATTTATCAGATATGTTAGAAGAATATTTACCTGATTGTTATCTTTTCTTTTATTCAACATATAAATAGTATTTAAAGCATTTAAAAAGAAATGAGGGTTAATCTGAAGCATTAAATATTGTTTATACAGCTCAGACTGCTTTTTTTCTTTCTCATAAACATCAATTTTCAGAATTTTAATTTTTTCCATCATATTGTTAAAGTTTTTACTGACAATATGATACTCTTCCCAGTTGTCAAACTCCGGCATTTTAAGATCTATTCCTTCTTCATCCACCTTTTGCATTACTGATACAATCCTTTTTACCGGATTTGTAAACCAGTGATACATGGAAATATAAAGAGCAAAAAGCAGTATGATCAAAATCACAGCAAAAACCATACTGAAGTTTAATAACGTTCTGATTTCTTCAAATAGCTTTTCTGAAGGAATTACAATTCTTACACCCACATCTGTTTCTTGAATTGGCAGTTCTATTTTTAGATCTTTCCCTGACTCGTTGTCTAAAATCATTGTGCCTATTTTATAGTAAGAAACATAATAATCACTTAGTTGTACAGCTTGCATTGTTTCAATCAGTCGATTAAGGCTCACTGCACAGCCAATCCCCACACCATCCTTTGATACAACTCTGATTAAATATTGATAACCTTCTGCATCAAACAGCTCCCATTTTTCTGTAGGTTCTCTACTCTCCAATAACCTTTTCAACTGTTCTCTGATATTCTGACTTTGTATTTTTGCTTTCTTTTTTGCAGATTCCACCATCATGATATCTGCATATTTGTCTTGAAATATAAAAAAGTAATCCGCAGAACTATAAACAAGAATATCCTCATTCAATTGATTATACAGCCGCTGTCTTGACAAATTGTTCATAGATTCTTTATCCTCTTCGCAATTAGTCATACCATAATAATCCGCTGTTTCGCTTATTCGAAGAAGATAGTCCGAAATATTGCTCAAATTATTTTCTACATCGCGCGTATAGTACTCCACCATAGAATGATAAGTCTTTTTTGCCTGTTTCCAAGTCGTGCGAGCTGCACTGACGCAACTACATAAAAGCATTATTATCATGCAAAAAATAATTACAGATATAAGACTATTCATGCAAATTACAACAGATTTTTTCATTTTGCTTAACATGATTTCGCCTTTCTTAAGAGCACCAACCGTTGTGACACCAGCACCGTATATATATTTCTATCTAATATAGTATCATATTCTTGTGTAACTTCCGCTTGAATATCGACTTTTGATACCTAATTTTCGACTTCTTTTACCTGATTATCGACTTCTTTACAATATTGTCTTCTTTTTCATTTATTATTTCGAGTTCATGATACCATGACCTAAAAGAAGCCGCCAGTCTCTGTTTTCACATAACTGGCGGCTTCCTCTTGATATCTTATATTCTCTTACAGAAATTCTTTGACAGACTTGTAAACGCCCTTGGCATCCAGACCGTACTTCTCTACCAGAGCAGCAGCGGAACCGGACTCACCGAAGACATCCTGCATGCCGACCTTCTTCACAGGCACGGGATGATTTGCGCACAGACAGTCGCAGACAGCGCTTCCCAGTCCACCAATCACGGAATGCTCTTCCACGGTCACTACCTTGCCGGTCTTCTTGGCGCTGTTAATGATGATCTCCTCGTCCAGAGGCTTGATGGTACAGATATTTACAACCTCTGCACTGATGCCTTCCTCTTCCAGCATCTTTGCTGCACCCAGAGCGGAATCTACGCAGATACCAGTGGCTACGATGGTGACATCCTTACCTTCACGGACTATGGTTCCCTTACCGATCTCGAAATGATAACCAGGATGATCATTGATCACGGGTACTGCAGCACGTCCGAAACGAATATATACAGGTCCTTCATATTCCAGAGCGGCACGGACAGCGGCTCTTGCTTCCACATCATCGGAAGGGCACATTACTACCATGCCGGGAATGGTACGCATCAGAGCAATATCCTCGTTACACTGGTGGGTAGCGCCGTCCTCACCTACGGTGATACCTGCATGGGTCGCACCGATCTTGACATTCAGATGAGGGTAACCGATAGAGTTACGTACCTGTTCAAAAGCACGTCCTGCTGCGAACATTGCAAAAGAGCTTACGAAGGGAATCTTACCTACCAGAGACAGTCCTGCAGCCACACCCATCATGTTGGACTCTGCGATACCGCAGTCGATGTGGCGGTCGGGATATGCCTTACGGAAGATTCCGGTCTTGGTAGCTGCTGCCAGGTCGGCATCCAATACGACCAGATTGGGGAATTCTTCAGCCAGCTCCTTCAGGGAGTTACCATAGCTTTCTCTGGTTGCGATTTTTTTCACGGTATTCTCTGCCATTACTGCTCACCTGCTTTCTCTAATTCTTTTTCGATCTTATCAAGGTCTGCCATTGCCACTGCATACTCCTCATCGTTGGGAGCCTTGCCGTGCCAGTCCACACTGTTCTCCATGAAGGAAACGCCCTTACCCTTCAGGCTATGGAATACGATACAGGTGGGCATGCCCTTGGTCTCTCTTGCTTCCTTGAATGCTGCACGGATCGCATCAAAATCATGAGCATCTGCATTGATCACATGGAAATTGAATGCCTCGAACTTCTTATCGATAGGATAAGGAGAGCATACCTGGTCGATAGGTCCATCGATCTGCAGATTATTGTTATCTACCATAACACAGAGGTTGTCCAGCTTACGGAAGCCTGCGAACATGGCTGCCTCCCATACCTGGCCTTCCTCGATCTCGCCGTCACCCAGCAGAGTGTATACACGGAAATCACGATTTTCCATCTTTGCACCCAGCGCCATTCCTACAGCTGCGGAGATACCCTGTCCCAGGGATCCTGAAGACATATCCACGCCGGGGATATGAATGCAGGGATGTCCCTGCAGGTAAGAGCCCAGATGACGCAGTGTGGGCAGATCCTCTACCGGGAAATATCCTCTGTTAGCCAGTGCGGAATAGAGTCCGGGAGCGGTATGACCCTTGGACAATACAAATCTGTCACGTTCCTCCATATCGGGGTTCTTCGGATCAATGTTCATCTCCTCAAAATATAAAAAAGTAAAAATATCTGCGGCTGACAGGGATCCGCCGGGATGTCCTGCTTTCGCACCATGAACTGCGGTCACAATGCCCTTGCGGACATCATTGGCACGCTTTTGCAGTTCTAAATTCTTCATTGTCTCCTCCATTCCGCCATATTGGCTTATCTGTTGCGATTTACGTTGTTATACTAGCATACTTCCGAATGCTAGTCTAGTAAAAGAATTGCTCTTCTACCGTAAAATGTTGCGGTGGCAAATTCCAGCATACAGTTCAGACCTCCATTCATAAATTTGTTCGTTCCACTCACAAATTCATTTCATGGAGGTGCGCTCCGCTAATAGAATTTGTCATATAGTGCTCTGTGTGCAAGCACCCTCGCACTATAAGCCAAATTCTATTTCTGAACTGTTTGGCCATAGTATGCATTCTTTCCATGCTTGCGATTATAGTGCTTATCCTGCAGCTCCTGCGGTGCCGGCTGAATTCTGGGGTTGATCGTCTCTGCACGATAAGCCATTTTTGCCACCTCTTCCAGTACTACCGCATTGTGGACAGCCTCTCTGGCATCCTTGCCCCAGGCAAAAGGCCCATGGTTCTTGCACAGAACGGCAGGCACTGCTTTCGGGTCCTTGCCCAGACGTTTGAACTCGTTGACAATCAAGTGTCCGGTATTTTCCTCGTAAGCGTCCTCGATTTCTTCCTTTGTCAGGCAGCGCACGCAGGGAACCGGACCGTAGATATAATCTGCATGGGTGGTTCCGTAGCAGGGAATGTCTCTTCCCGCCTGTGCCCAACTGGTAGCATAGGAAGAATGGGTATGCACGATACCGCCGATCTCCGGGAACGCCTTGTACAACTCCAGATGAGTTGCAGTGTCGGAAGAGGGATTCAGATCCCCTTCCACCTTATTGCCGTTCAGATCCATGACTACCATCATCTCCGGTGTCAGCTTGTCATAATCTACACCACTGGGTTTGATCACGAACAGTCCACTCTCTCTGTCAATGGCGCTGACATTTCCCCAGGTGAAAGTCACCAGACCATACCGGGGCAGATCCATATTTGCTTCATATACTTTCTGTTTTAATTCCTCTAACATATACTTAATCTCATTCCTTTCCACAGCCTGCCAACTTTCCGACACATAGGTATCGTGTACTTCCGTACACTATGCAGGCTCAAATTGCATCTGAAAAATTATTTTGCCGCAACGGCTGCCTTTTCTGCGGGAAGCAGTTTCTTGTACTCTTCCAGGAAAGCATCAAATCCCTTCACATCCTCGGGATCCGGGTTCAGTGTGGTTCCGGTCTGTCCTGCGAAGATCTTGTCATTCAGATAGGAAGAAAGAGTCTCGCCGTCTTTTTTCTCCTTCATGAAAGCTGCCAGAATAGCAATACCCCAGGCACCGCCTTCACTGGCTGTATCCATAACGGTGATCGGTGCGTTCATGCCTGCTGCCATGACACGCTGTCCCACCACGGGAGTCTTGAAGAAGCCGCCATGGCCCATCAGGGAATCCACGGCCACATGCTCTTCTTTTAACAGAATGTCCATGCCAATCTTCAGGGTAGCAACTGCGCTGTACAGATGGGAACGCATGAAGTTTGCCAGTGAGAAATCCGCATCGGGAGTTCTTACCACCATGGGACGCCCTGCATCCAGTCCGGTGATGGGCTCTCCTGAGAAATAATTGTATGCTGTCACGCCGCCGCAGTCCGCAGCACCTTCCAGTGCCTTGCGGTACAGCACACCGTACAGTTCATTCTTATCTACTTTTACGCCAAAGCTCTCTGCACATTCGCCCAGAAGATTTACCCAGGCATTCAGATCGGAGGTACAGTTGTTGCAGTGTACCATAGCTACCGGCATACCGTCGGGAGTGGTGACCATATCGATCTCTTCGTGTACTTTTTCCATAGCCTTCTCCAGTACCACCATAGCGAAAATGGAGGTTCCGGCAGAGACATTACCGGTGCGGACTGCCACACTGTTGGTGGCTACCATGCCGGTTCCCGCATCACCTTCGGGAGGGCACATGGGTACGCCGGGCTGTAAGGTTCCGGTGGGATCCAGTAATTTTGCACCTTCCGCGGTCAGAACACCGGCAGGCTCTCCGGCTACCAGTACCTTCGGCAGAATGTCACGGATCTTCCAGTCAAAATTGTGTAAGCCATCGAACTGATCCAGCATCTTCTGATCAAAATCCATAATGGTGGAATCAATGGGGAACATACCTGCTGCCTCACCGATGCCCAGCACCTTTTCTCCGGACAGCTTCCAGTGAATGTATCCTGCCAGGGTGGTGAAGAATGCGATATCCTTCACATGATCTTCTCCGCTCAAAATAGCCTGATACAGATGTGCAATGCTCCATCTCTGGGGAATGTTGAAATTAAATACCGGGATCAGCTTCTTGCAGGCTTCGGATGTCTGTGTATTTCTCCAGGTACGGAAAGGCACCAGAAGTTCTCCGGCTGCATTGAACGGCATATAGCCGTGCATCATTCCGCTGAATCCCAGAGAGCCCAGGGTGGTCAGCTTCTCACCGTATTTTGCCTCTACATCGTCTGTCAGGCTCTTGTAGCATCCCTGCAGGCCTTTCCAGATATCTTCCAGGCTGTAGGTCCAGATGTTGTTCTCCAGACGGTTCTCCCAGTCGTAGGTTCCCATGGCGATGGGTGCGTGGCTCTCATCTACCAGTACCGCTTTGATTCTGGTGGAACCAAACTCAATACCGAGGGCTGTTTTTCCTGTTCTGATCGCTTCTTTTACTGCTTCGCTCATTGTGTTCTCTCCTTTTCACTTCTTTATTTATCTCATTTTTTATTCCCGTTTTCAGTGCATTCCGCAACAGATTCCCGCTCTACGACACGGGTGTCAAATTCGTAAGTCAGGTTCTTTTTCCTGCCCGCGATCATCTGTAATAATGTCTCCGCTGCTTTTTTCCCCAGATTCTCCTTGGGGTGCGGCAGGGAAGTGATGGGCACCTCGCTGTGTCTCGCCAGATCCGAATCGTCGATGCTGATGACTGACACATCTTCCGGTACCCGGATATTGCGTTCCGTCAGCATCCGGATCAGTTGAAAGGCAATCTGATCATTGTATGCCAGAAGGGCGGTGCACTCCTCCACCCGATTCAGGATTCTGTCCCGGCAGTAACCAAGTTGCTTCGATTCGTCCGTGTCGATCCACACCATCCGGGAATCCGTCACAGTGAGCCCGGCCTCTTCCATGGCCTTCAGATATCCCAGATAACGCTGTCTGCCCTGACCGTCATCCAGCTTCAGGATTGCCCCAATCTTCTGATGCCCCTTGTCAATCAGATATCTTACGGCCTTGTAAGCCGCCTCCGCATCATTTAACGATACATGCGGTGCCTCCAGTTCGGGATAATAGGTATTGAAAAACAGAAGCGGTATCTTTCTGGCCATCAGGTGCCGGTACAGATCCAGGTTCGGATTCGGCAATCCGCTCTTTGTCCCCTCAATGATCACTCCGGCCACATCGTCCCGTTTCAACAGATCCTTCAGAATACTTTTCTCCCGGTCCAGCGTGTTGTTTGTGAAATAGATCTGGACAGAAAACCCGCTTTCAAATAAAGTATTCTGCATTCCCTGTAAAATTCTGGGGAAAATGTAGCTGTCCACGTAGGTAGTCGCCACGGCGATGCTGTTGCGCTGTTCCAGATTCTTCCGGCGGTCAAAGTTCACATAAGTGCCACTGCCACGGATCCTCTGCACCAGCCCGTCCTCCTCCAGCGTGCCGATAGCTTTCCGCACCGTCTGCCTGCTGATATGGAACTGTTCCGACAGCTGATTCTCCGAGGGAACTTTCTCTCCCGGACCTAGTTGTCCGTCTGAGATCTGTTCCTGTATGTAATTAATGAGGTTTTGATATTTTGTCTCCATAATCACTTTCAGTATAATCAGACCACCGTACAAAGTCAATACATCTTTTACCTGTTTTAGGTACATTTGTATATAGTTGTATGGTGTACAACCTTGCAGTAAGTCTATCCCGCGGAGTATTCACATATACTCTTACCAACACTCTTTTTCATCAGGTAATCATCGTGCGTAAACGTCCCCCTCTCTCCTTCCCTCAACTACTCGTATGTATTAGTCTTCTCTGCGCCCTCACCGGTGCTCTGACCCTTGTAGCTTCCCATACCTCCCCGGATAGACGTTTTGAGCAATTCACCTCTCAACTTTTTCAGGAGGAAATGACTGGCAGTACCCTGAATATGCACTACACCATTGCCGATCCAAAGACCTTTGGCATCTCCGAATATGAACCTGTGCTTCCGATCTACCACTCCGGCCAGCCGGAAGACAGCAAAGAACACTGTTCCGACTTGTTGCACCGGCTTGACCGTATAGACCCTGACAGACTTTCCCCGGAAAATGCCTATACTTACCGGTTATTGCATCGCTCTCTGGAAAATGATCTGGCTCTGGCAGATTTTCCTTATTACAATGAGCCTCTGTCACCTTCCTCCGGAATGCAGTCCCAGCTTCCCGTTCTGCTGGCGGAATACACCTTCCGCACAAAACGGGATGTCACGGATTACCTGGCTCTCCTGGATCAGATAGATGACTATTTTGCCTCCCTGCTTCTCTACGAGCAGGAAAAAGCTGCCGCAGGCTTCTTTATGCCTGCCTGCTCCTCAGAAAAAGTCCGGAAGCAATGTGACACCATTGTCACAACCGAAGAACTGGCACAGGGAACCCATTTTTTACAGACTACTTTTGAAGACCGCCTGTCAGAGCTACAGAAGCAGGGACTTTTTACACCGGAGGAGACTGCCTCTCTGATTGAGACCAACGACCGCCTGCTTGCCACGGTGGTGCAGCCCGCCTATGCCGCCCTATCCGAAGGGCTACACTCTCTGGAGACTTCCACCAATGCCGATTCCACTGCATCCGAAACAACTGCCAATGCTGCTTCGGGCAAAAACAACAGTGCCCACAATGGGCTCCCGAAAGGGCTCGCCCTGCTGCCGGACGGAAAGACCTACTATCTCCATCTGCTGTTTTCCGAGACCGGTTCCTCCCGTTCCGAAAAAGAACTGGTGCAGATGCTGCTTGTGCAATTTCAGAAAGAGCAATCCGCAATCCGCAATCTGGCTTCCCAGTCCCCTTCCCTGATTACACTGCTTTCTGAAGAAAATACGGCAGTTTTCCCTCTGGCAGAACCGGAAGAAATGCTCTCGGATCTACAGGCTCGTATGAAAAATGACTTTCCTGTCAGCAGTCCCGTTCCCACCGTCACTGTCAAAGATGTGGTCCCCAGTCTGGAACCCTATAGTGCACCGGCCTTTTACCTAACCACGCCTCTGGGAGATTCCGACAATAATGTCATATATATAAACCGCCGGAACTCCCCTCAGGGACTGGAGCTCTACACCACACTGGCTCATGAAGGGTTCCCGGGTCATCTCTACCAGACCGTGTACAGCAGCCGCATCTTTTCCGACATGCACACGGATCCTGCCAGAAAACTCATCTGGTACGGCGGTTATCTCGAAGGCTGGGCGTTGTATGTGGAATTTCTTTCCTATGATTATGCGGCCACTCTGTTGGAACAGGCCGGACAGTCGGATGCCGCACAGTCGGCCCGGCTGGAGAAACATACCCGCAGCTTGCAGTTGTGCATGTACACTCTGTTGGACCTCCTGATCCACGGAGAGGGCGCCGGATACGATCAGGTGGCAGAGGTTCTTGGGAAATTCGGTATTGATTCTCCCGGGACCTGCGAAGCAATCTACACTTATATCGCAGAAGAGCCCTGTAATTATCCGAAATATTACATCGGTTATCTGGAGATTCTGCAGTTGCAGGACACCGCCAGAAGTCACTGGAAAGATGCTTACTCCGACCTTAGATTCCATACCTTTTATCTGGAACAGGGAACTTCTGATTTTTCCTCACTGGAAGACCTGCTTTTAATGACAAATTAACGTTTTTGTGATAGGATAAAGTGTACGGATCATCAGGTTGGAGGAACCCATGACACAGTTTACAAGCAAGGCTATCGAAGAATCCTTTATCCGGCTGCTGAATGAACGGCCGCTGGATAAGATCACTATAAAAGACATCGTGGATGACTGCGGCATCAGCCGCAACACTTTTTACTATCATTTTCAGGATATCACCGCTCTGTTGGAACACATTCTGAATGCAGATGTGGAGCGGGTACTGTCACAGCATCTGGATATGGACTCCTGGGAGGACGGCTTTATCTCCGCTGCCCGGTTCGCTCTGGAGAATAAGCGTCTGGTCTACCATATTTACAATTCCGTCAGCAGAGAACGGGTGGAGCGCTACCTTTACAGTATCGCCGGAGAGGTCATGCGGCTATATGTATCCAGGATCACGGAACAGGTGGAACATGTGGCTCATAAAAAAGTATTTCCCGAAGATCAGAAAATGGTGGTAGATTTTTACAAATTTGCCCTGGTGGGCATGATTTTAGACTGGCTGAACACCGGAATGAAGAAAGATCCGGAGGGACTGATCCGGCGTGTCGGCGAGATTTTCCACGGAAATATCGAAGCAGCCCTGACCCGTGTGTCCCGTTAATTTGGACATTTGTCCATGTTTGCACATATTTTGGATTATTTAAGAGCAATGCGCAATTTTTGTGCATTGCCTTTTTTTGTCCGTTTTCAAGACTGGATTCCTTGCATACAATACCAATTGAGAAAGAATCGACAACGAAAGGAGCCCTGTTTTATGAAATTTGGTAAATGGGTCGTAAAATGCCGTATTCCTATTCTGATACTGGCAGTTGCACTACTGGTCCCTTCCCTGATCGGTATGATCATGACGCGGATCAATTACGATATGCTGACTTACCTGCCCGGTGATATTGACACGGTAGTGGGTCAGGATATTCTGATGGATGAATTTGGAAAAGGAGCCTTTTCCTTCGTTATTATCGAGGGAATGGATCCCAAGGATGTCTCCTCCCTTCGGGAAGATATTTCCCATGTAGATCATGTGGACACCGTTCTTTGGTATGACGATTTCGCAGATGTTTCCGTTCCCATGGAAATACTTCCTTCCAAACTATATGACGCTTTCAATTCCGGTGACAGCACCATGCTAGCGATCTTCTTCGATACCTCCACCTCCTCCGACGATACTATGGAGGCGATCACAGCGATCCGCAGCATTGCCGGCAAGCAGTGTTTTGTCTCCGGTATGTCCGCCATGGTCACCGACCTGAAGGATCTGTGCGAAAAAGAGGAACCGATTTATGTAGGTATTGCCGTTGCACTGGCCTGCGTAGCCATGATGATCTTCATGGACAACTGGATCACACCGTTTGTTTTCCTGATGAGTATCGGTATGGCAATCCTCTTAAATATGGGTACCAACTATTTCCTCGGAGAGATCTCTTACCTGACCAAAGCACTGTCCGCTGTCCTGCAGCTGGCTGTAACCATGGACTACTCTATTTTCCTCTGGCACAGCTACGAAGAACAGAAGAGTATGTATGAGGATAACAAGGAAGCCATGGCTGTAGCCATCAACAACACTCTGACCTCCGTGGTCGGAAGTTCCATCACCACGGTAGCCGGATTTATCGCTCTGTGCTTTATGAGCTATACCTTAGGTCTGGATCTTGGTATTGTCATGGCCAAGGGTGTCATCCTGGGTGTCATCGGTTGTGTCACAACGCTTCCTTCCATGATCCTGGTACTGGATAAGTTATTACAGAAGACCAGTCACAAATCCCTGCTGCCGGATATGGGAAAAGTTGCTTCAGGTATCACCAAAGTATTCCCGGTATTCCTGATCCTGTTCCTGGGGCTGGTACTTCCTTCTTATCTGTCTTATAAGGCAACCAACAATGAAGTGTATTACGATCTCGGTGAAACCCTTCCCGAAGATATGGCCTACGTGGTAGCCAACAGCAAATTGCAGGAAGACTTCGGTGTAGGTGCCACCCATATGGTACTGGTAAGCACCGATGTATCTGACACTGACGTACGTGCCATGATCCACGAGATGGAAAACGTCGAGGGTATCAAATATGCTCTGGGTCTGGAATCCGTAGTGGGCCCCCTGGTACCAGAGGAAATGCTTCCGGAATCCGTAAAAGAAGTATTAAAGAGTGATGACTGGGAACTCCTTCTGGTGAACTCCGAATATAAGACCGCTACCGATGAGGTAAATGCCCAGATCAATGAGCTGAATACTATTTTGAAAAAATACGATTCCAAGGGCATGCTGATCGGTGAAGCTCCCTGTACCAAGGATCTGATCGAGACCACCGACGAGGACTTCAAAGTTGTAAATACCGTCTCTATCGTAGCGATCTTCGTGATCATTGCTCTGGTAGAAAAAAGTATTACCCTGCCGCTGATCCTGGTAGCTGTTATCGAGTTGTCCATCTTCATCAATCTGGGCCTTGCTCACCTGACAGGAACGTCACTTCCTTTCATTGCCCCGATCTGTATCAGTACGATTCAGCTGGGTGCTACTGTGGACTACGCTATTCTGATGACCACAAGATACAAGCAGGAACGCTACGAAGGCAGGGACAAACGTGAAGCTGTCACCAACGCCCTGAAGGTATCCATTCCTTCCATTATCGTCAGCGCCATGGGACTGTTCTCCGCCACCTTCGGTGTTGCCCTGTATTCCGACGTGGACATTATCAGTTCCCTCTGTGATCTGATGGCAAGAGGCGCTATTGTAAGTATGTTTGCTGTTATCCTGTTCCTGCCGGCCATGTTCATGCTGTTCGACAAGATGATCTGTGTCACCAGCATCGGCTTCCGGAACAAGAATGCAGAACCCTCCAATACATTGAAAGAAAGGACGGCATAAGATTATGATCAATTTGAAAAAACAAGCCTGGAGAACCGGGGCTCTGTGCCTCGCCGGTGTGGTAGCCTTAAGTGTTACCGGTGTCTCCGTATATGCAAAAACTTCCGAAAAGAAAGAGACCGAGGTCAAGGAGCAGATCCGGGATGCCGTAGATGACATCTGGAAATCCGAAGATACCTCCGCAGCCTCCATTGATGAGACCGTCTATGTGATCCTGAATGCAGACGGAACCCAGCAGAAGATCTACGTCAGCGACTGGCTGAAGAATCAGGGAGAAAAAGATTCCTACACCCAGAGCAATCCCGATAAGGATGCTCCCATTTCCCTGAAAGTTACTTATACGTTGGACGGCAAGGAGATCTCCCCATCAGATCTGAACGGCCAGAGCGGTCATGTAGTGATCCGCTATGATTACACGAACGAATTATATGAGACCCGTGAGATTGCCGGAAAAGAGGAAAAGATTTATGTTCCTTTTGCGGTAATGACCGGTATGATCCTGGATAATGACAATTTCCGCAATATTAAGGTGTCCTCAGGTAAGGTCATCAACGACGGCAGCCACAGCGTTGTCACCGGTATCGTCTTCCCCGGGCTGGGTACGAACCTGGATATGGAAGAGGATTTCGACGATTATCTGGAGATTGAGGCCGATGCAACGGATTTCACCATGAATGAATCCTACTGCATCGCCACCAATTCCGTCTTCTCCCGCCTGGATTTCAGTAATGTGGATGATCTCGATGACCTGACAGAGGCAATGGATGATCTGGAGGATGCTACCAACAAACTGTTGGACGGGACTTCCGATCTTTATGATGGTGTCACAGAGCTTTATGACAAATCCGGTGACTTGCAGGATGGTGTAAAAGAACTGTCCGATGGTTCCAACGACCTCCGGGATGGCGCTTACAAAGTAGCTGACGGTACTGTCACTTTAAGAGGCGGTGTCGGTTCTCTGCGGAGCGGCATCGGTACACTGCAGGAGGGCACCAAGACCCTGTTAGCAGGTACACAGAGCCTGCAGTCCGGTACTAATGATCTGAAGAATGGTCTCGGTCAGCTGACTGCACAGAATGATACTTTGAACGGCGCTGCCGGCCAGGTATTCGATACTTTGTTGAAAACTGCAGCTTCCCAGTTAACGGCTGCTGGTCTCACGCTTCCGGAAGAATTGACAATATCTAATTATGCGACCATATTAAATACTCTGTATCAGCAAATGGAGCCTCTCTCGGATGCTGACGTTGCTCTGGGATATGTCCTCCAGCAGGCCGGACTGACAATTGAAAAATATCAGGGTATGATTCAGGCATCCCAGAGCGTATCCTCAGGTGATGCCGCACTTCAGGCAAATTTGAAAACCATTCAGGATAAAGCCACAAGTCTTTCACAAGCTGCCGGCAGCATTGCTGCCTTGAAAGCTTCTCTGGATGGCTATAATCAGTTCTACACCGGTCTCCAGACTTACACCGCCGGTGTAGCATCCGCAAGTGCCGGTGCTTCCAAACTGGCTGACGGTTCCGCCCAGGTCGTTGCCGGTGCTTCCCAGTTAAAGGATGGCGCTGACAAACTGGCAGACGGAAGTAAAGAGCTGTATGATGGTGCTGATACTTTAGTAGAAGGTGCCAGAGATCTGGCCTCCGGCAGCGGCAAACTGGCTAACGGCGTAAACGAGCTTTCCGATGGAAGCGATAAGCTGATCGATGGTATCAGTCAGCTGAAGGATGGTTCCAAGGAATTAAAGGACGGCATGATCGAATACAATGACGAAGCCATCAGCAAACTGACTGATATGGATACCGATGAACTTCAGGAAGTGATCGATCGTATGAAAGCTACCTCTTCCGTATCCGAAAATTACAACTCCTTCACCGGAGACAATAACGGTATGGACAGCAGTGTGAAATTTATCTACAAGATCAACGCTGTAAAATAAAACATCACAAGCCCGTAACTTGACAAAGCCCCTCTCCTTTTCTATACTTGCAAAAAGAGAGGGGCTTATCGCTTCCTATATTCCGCTTCCGATAGCAGAAAGGCATACAAATTCCCATGGAACAACTATTATTCAGTCTCAATGCAACGATCCCCGTATTCCTGGTCATGGTGATCGGTTATGTTTTACAGCAGCTGCATGTTACCAACGACTCTTTTGTCAAAACCCTGAATTCATTCAATTATAAAATCACCCTGCCCGTACTTTTGTTCAAGGACATGTCCACTGCAGATTTTTACAGTGTATGGGATACCGGTTACGTGCTGTTCTGCTTCTTCGTGACCCTGTTCTGCATCGTCATCACCTGGGTCCTGGCAGGCATTTTTTATAAGAACAAATCCCGCCTGGGAGAGCTTGTCCAGGCAAGCTATCGAAGCAGTGCCGCTGTCCTGGGTATCGCCTTTATACAGAATATCTACGGGAACTCCGGCATGGCTCCCTTGATGATCGTGGGTACGGTTCCCCTGTACAATATCGCTGCCGTGCTGATCCTGTCCTTCACCGGACCGGATGCGAAGGGCTTCGATAAGGAATCCCTGCTGAAATCCCTAAAAGGGATCATCACGAATCCGATCATTATCAGTATCGCCCTGGGTATGTTGTCCAGCTCCTGCCGGATCAGTTATCCCGTGATCATCTCGAAGACCATCAGCAATATCGCCGTGTTGGCAACCCCATTGGCCCTGATCGGCCTCGGTGCCGGATTCGAGGGTAAAAAAGCCTTAAAGCTTTTAGCCCCCACCGGAGTGGCAACCGTGTTAAAGCTGGTAATATGGCCCGCTCTGTTTCTGCCACTGGCCGTGTATTTCGGCTTCACCGGAGAAAAACTGGTGGCGATCCTCATTATGCTGGGCTCTCCCACCACTGTAAGCTGTTATATCATGGCGAAAAACATGAACCACGAAGGAACTTTGACTTCCAGTGTGGTCGTAGCCACCACTTTTTTAAGTTCCATCACCCTGACGGTGTTCTTGTTCATTTTGCGAAGCTTGCAGTTGATTTAGTTATATGATGCCCACGAATTGTTCCGTGCTACGCACTCTCACAATTCTACCCAATATTCGCATATCGTGGGATTATCATCCCATTTTTCCCGCAAGGAAAATACTTGCCACTGTTCCCGCTAACGTTGCCAGCAATGCCCCCGGCAGCGTGTAGCGGGTTTTTGTTACTTTTGCTGCCAGAAAATACACGCTCATGGTGTAAAAAATAGTCTCGGTACAGCTCATGAGGATCGAAGTCAGCATCCCGGCATAAGAATCCGGCCCACAGGTCTTAAAAATATCCAGTACCAGCCCGGTTGCCGCAGAGGAAGAGAACATTTTCACAATGAGGAGCGGTATCAGCTGTGCCGGAAGTCCCACCGCCTGTGTGGCAGGTCCGATCAGATGCCCCAGCAGGTCAAAAAAGCCGGAGGTCCTGAGAATCCCCACTGCCATCATCAATCCTACCAGTGTCGGAAGGATCTCCACAACGATGCGCAGGCCCTCTTTGGCCCCTTTCAAAAAAGTCTCATAGACCTTCACCCCCGAGACCATCCCATAACCCACGATCCAGAAAATCACCATGGGAATCATAATATCTGACATGTGTGTCAATGCGTTCATCATGATCCTCACCTGCCCTTCCATTTACAGTAAATGATGGCAATGATCGTACTGAACAGTGTGGCCACCAGCGCCGGAGCAATGATCACCGCGGGGTTGGCACTGCCGTACTGACTGCGGTAGGCGATCATGTTGACTGGGATCAGCTGTAAGGATGAAATATTCAGAATCAGGAAGGTGCACATCTCGTTGCTGGCTGCCGTGGCCTCTGCTCCATACCGCCGATCCTCCGATCCCTGCCGTCCCTTCTCCGTCCCCTGCCCTGCCACTGGTCGTAACTGCCTGTTCACAGGCTGCATCCTCTGCTGCTCTATCCGTCGCTGTTCTGCCCTCTGTTTCTCCAGCTCAGCCAGCTGCTCCATGGCCTTTAATCCAGCCGGCGTGCAGGCCCAGCCAAGCCCCAGGACATTGGCAATGAGATTCGTGGTTATGTATTCCCCTGCCGGGTGATCCTCCGGGAGCCTGGGGAACATGAATTTCAGAAAGGGGCGAATCCCTTTTGTCATTTTCGCAATCATTCCAGACTCCTGCGCGATCTCCATCAGTCCCATCCACAATGCCATGACCCCCGCCATGGTGATGCAGAGGCTCACGGCCTCTCTGGCACTGTCTAACGCGCCTCCCGTCAGTGCGCTCATCTGCCCGGTACAGACACCATAGATCACGCCTAACAGGATCATTCCTGCCCAGATATAGTTAAGCATCTCATAAACCGCCTGCTATTCCTTCGTTTCACTATATGCGGGCAGCGGTATGTCCTATGCGGCACAGGTCACCTTTGCACGTTGCTCCCGACGGGATGTCACATGCAAAATGAGCCTTGCGGGCAGTGCTCCCTGCCAGATTCAACGCTTCTTATCAAGTGCACTAAAATAAACCTCCCGGGAATAAATTCTCCGGGAGATTTACTCTAAACTACATTTATAAGTTATATTTATTACCTTCGGATCTACAGAGTTCCCTGTGTGAACAGGCTTCTCACATGTGCCACTTCTTCTGCGGTGGCTTTCTCCGCCGGCACATAATAAGACTTCTCTCTGGCGATCTGGTACAGTTCCTCCTGGGACTGCTCACAGGCCGTACGGAACTGCTTCAGTGTCTGTTTTAACTCCTTATTCTCCGACTGGGCGATCATTCCCGCATAACGGGTCAGCTCGCCGTTGATTCCGGCCAGAGTATCTGCTACCATTGTCTTTTCCTGCATTCTGCTGCCTCCTTACTGCAAAAACTTCATAAGCTGCTGTTTGTTCTCCATCGCGCTGCGGGCACCCTTTTCAAAAAACTGTTTTACCTTCGGGTCCTCCGCTTCCTTGGCGTACTCCTGCATTTTGCAGTGGGTCGTGTCAAAACCGCCGATCAGATGGCGCAGATTCTGCAGATCTAATTCTGAAATATCACTCATGCTGTTAACCTCCTTTTTCTTATTTGCGAGGTTAGTATGCGCAGAATATTTTTTTCTATACTAGATAAAGTTTGCAAAAATAGATACCGAAATCACGGTCAAAATACCGCAGACCACGATGGACAGACTGCTCATGGCGCCTTCGATCTCACCCAGTTCCATGGCTTTTGCAGTTCCCAGCGCATGAGCACTGGTACCGATGGCAAGACCTTTGGCAATAGGATCCTCGATCTTACACAGGCGGCAGATCGTATCTGCCAGAATATTACCTAAGATTCCGGTGACAATGATGACAACTACGGTAATGGTCACAATACCACCCATTTTTTCAGAAATCCCCATACCAATAGCCGTGGTAATGGACTTCGGCAGAAGCGTTACATACTGCTCATGATTCAGACCGAACATCAGGCTTAAAGCAAAAACGCTCACCATGGCAGTCAGCACGCCGGCGATGATTCCGCCGAAAATGGCCTTGGGATAAGTCTTTAACAGCTCCAGCTGACGATACAGAGGCACTGCCAGGCTGACCGTTGCCGGAGTCAGGAAAATGCTGATATACTGTGCGCCGTTTGCATAGGTCTCATAATCTATATGGAACAATAACAATACTGCCACGATCAGGATTACGGAGATCAGTAAGGGATTGGCAATGGCTTTTCCGGTCTTCTGTTTGATCCACAGACCGATCTCGTATGTGACCAGTGTAATGGCAATACCGAAAAAGATAGACTGACTCAATATTTCATTCATTTATTTTCCCTCCTTGCCATCATCGGTCACTTTGATTCCTGCCATCGCAACAGCTGCCGCATCACGGTTTTTCTGTCCCCGGATAATGTGCTGGGACACCCGGCCTGTCACGATCATGATCAGTATCGTGGATACCAGTGTGATCACACAAATAGGAAGCAACATCTCTTTCAGTGCATCTACACTTGCCATAATACCTACCGTTGCGGGTACAAACATAATGGACATGGCATCCACGAGGAAATCCGCTGCGGTCTCCACCTTTTCCAGTGGGATCAGCTTCGTGATCAGCCCCACCAGCATGATCACCAAACCATAAACGCTGGCTGCGATGGGAAACGGGATCAGGATCTCCAGAAGCTCTGCCAAAAAGGAGATTCCCAGGATAATCGAAAATTGTTTCACATATTTCATGATATTGTCACCCTACCTGTTAACTTTAGTATTTCATTTCTTTGATGTCGGGGTCAAAAGCCCCCGACTTTGATGCCTACGGATTGCTCCGTGCTACGCACTCCCACGTCTCCGCTCCGCTTCGGTCCGTGCTAGACATGTGCCACTGGCACATAGCACCCTGGCATCATCATTATGTTGCACACAAACAAAAGAAGCTGCGTACTATTTTTCAGTACGCAACTTCGTATTATACTACTCGGTTTTTACTTTCACAATCAGCATTCTCTACCATTTAAGTAGACTTTTTGACCTTGCTTTCGTGAATTTTTACCTTACATCTGGTGTCTTACCACCGCATATTCGTCATCCAGTCGAAAGTAGGGACATTCCTGCTGGGTTCCGGATAAAAAGCGGTACATTTCATCTTCATCCAGATTCACCATGCAGCAATAGCATTCATAGTCTTCGTCATATTCATAATTGACACAAGCGTCACAATTAGTCATTTTCCCTCTCTCCGCATATGCCTTTCATGGATGTATCCTACATTATCCTCATATGCTTTTGTCTGTTTTGCTTCGGTTTCATTATGGTATTTTCACTGTTTCATGAGTTGCCATGCAAGTACTGATAGATTTCCCGTTTTCCGACACCCCTGTCTTTTGCCACCTGCTTCATGGCGGATTTATTATCCATGCCCTGCTCTTCGTAATAAGCCATATGTTCTTCAATGCTCATGGATTCCCAGGATGCGATCTCTTCCTGTCGTTTCTCTTCCGGACTTTTCCCTTCCACTACCAGGACATATTCCCCGCGGGGCTCCTCTGTCTTGTAGTAATCCAACGCCTTTTCCAAAGTGGTGGGGAATACGGTCTCGAACTTCTTGGTCAGTTCACGGCACAACGTGATCCGCCGCTCCCCCAGTGCCGCATACAGTTCCTCCAGTGTCCGGATCAGATGATGGGGAGCTTCATAGAGGATTATGGTACGGCTCTCGGTCTTCAGTTCCTCCAGGATCATTTTCTTTTCCTTTTTATCTGCAGGCAGAAATCCTTCAAAGCAAAACCTTCTCGTACTGAGTCCCGACAAAGTCAGCGCCGTAATGCATGCTGCCGGACCCGGCAGAGAAGTGACGGGAACGCTCTGCTCCTGGCACATCCGCACCAGTACTTCACCAGGATCGGAGATCGCCGGGGTACCGGCATCAGTGATCAACGCAATGTTCTGTCCGTTTAACAGCTGTCCTACCAGCTGGTGCGCTTTTTCTACTTTATTGTACTCGTGGTAACTGGTCATAGGTGTGTGGATGTCGAAATGATTCAGCAGCTTGATACTGTTACGGGTATCCTCCGCCGCGATCACATCCACCGTCTGCAGGGTCTCCACCACCCGCGGTGTCATATCACCCAGATTTCCGATAGGCGTCGCACACAAATATAAAGTTCCGGGCATGAGCTCCTGCCTCCTTTCCAAATCATAGTAGTCTACAACTATTCAAAGCCATGATATCATGTCACTATGTATGGCGAATGCTCGCATTCGTAAGAACATTTGACATAATTATACGGTGGGTGGTGTGCTGAATAGTTACAATATCTTAACTATCTAATATCCATATATATCATATATTTCCGGCATATATACTCCCGGCGCCTGGTACACGATCAGTGGCTTTTCCACGGTCATGCGTGATCTGCCGCCTCGCACCGCCTCGATGAGCACCATATTGGGCTCCTTGTCGATATAGGGATATACCAGCTGCATCCGTTTCGGCTCCAGCTTGTATTTTACCAGCATGGTCATGATCTCCGCCAGCCGAAAAGGGCGATGTACCATGTAAAAATGTCCGCCGGGCTTTAACAGTTTTGCTGTCCTGCTGACCACATCCTCCAGCGTGCAGAGCACTTCGTGTCTGGCGATTGCTTTTGGTTCCTCCGGGTTCGTCAATCCATGCTGTCCGATCATATACGGAGGATTGCAGGTAATACAGTCAAAGGAAGCAGCCGGGAAAATCTGGTCTGCTTCCTTGATGTCTCCTGTCACGATGTCAATGCGATTCTGCAGGTCATTCAGTGCCACGCTGCGTCTCGCCATATCTGCGCTCTCCTCCTGGATTTCCAGTCCGGTGAGATGAGAACAGTGGTATTTTGCCTCCATCAGAAGCGGGATGATCCCGGTGCCTGTGCCAAGGTCAAGCATCGTATCCCTTTCTCTGGCATGGGCAAATCCTGTCAGAAGCACCGCATCCATACCGAAACAAAATTTCTCCCGATTCTGTATGATCTGATAACCGTTCCGCTGAAGGTCATCAATTCGTTCTTTATCCCTCAGTTCAACCTTCATTCGTGTTCTCCGGTTTTCTTCCGTTACCGTTATTACCGTTGTTGCCGTCTCTTCTGCCGCCGTGTCTCGGTCGTCTGCGGAAGGAATTGTCCCTCTGAGTTCTGCGCTCGCCTTCCTGACCGTTACCACCTTCCTGTTGTGTCTGGCTGGCGGGACGGAACTGATCTGCTCTCTGTGCATTGTCCCTTACCTGGTCCGGACGGTTCTGGGGACGGTTCTCGCGGCGTCTGTCACCTCGATTATTATCCCTGCGGTTCTCACTTTTGTTGCCATTGTCACCACCACGGTTGTCATTGCGGTTCTGATTCTCGCCGTTACGGTTATTTTCCCCGCGGTTATTATTTCTGCGGTTGTCGTCCCTGCGTCCGTCGCGTCTGCGGTTTTCTCCACGGTTGTCACCACGATTCTCTCCGTCAGTTCTCTGCTCTCTGCGGTCCTGACGCTGCTCCGCACGTTTTTCTGCGCGTTCTTCCGCTTCTTCCTTCTCCTCGATCTCCTCTAACTTCTCGAGTTCCTTCTGTTCTTCCTTAGACAGTTCCTGACCGCCCTTTTTGCCGCGGCGTCTCTTGAATTGTAACGTGTCTGCCGCGTACTCCTTCAGTTCCTTCTCGTCGCCGACTTCTACCAGCACCTTGACCAGCTGGCGCAGTACGTTGACGCTCTGTACCTCGCCGTGCAGTCCGTCTGCCGTCTGGACATAGTCACCCACACTGGGAAGCTTGCGGTTCAGTTCCTCGTAAGTGTCTTCCTCATTTTTCAGACAGCACATCAGTCTGCCGCAGACTCCGGAGATCTTCGTCGGATTCAGGGACAGATTCTGCTCCTTCGCCATCTTGATGGATACCGGTACGAAATCCGACAGATAGCTGTGGCAGCACAGAGGCCTTCCACAGATGCCGATACCACCGCGGATCTTTGTCTCATCACGGACACCAATCTGACGCAGCTCGATACGGGTCTTGAACACACTTGCCAGATCCTTTACCAGTTCACGGAAGTCGATACGTCCGTCTGCTGTAAAATAGAATAATACCTTATTGTTATCAAACGTATACTCCGCATCGATCAGCTTCATTTCCAGACCGTGCTTTAAAATCTTCTCCTTACAGATCTTGAAGGCTTCCTTTTCTTTTTCTTTGTTGGCAGCCTCCTGCTCGATATCTCTCTCTCCGGCGATCCGCATCACAGGCTTCAGCGGCTGGATTACCTTGTCATCCTCCACTTCATGCACTCCCGCAACGACCGTGCCGAACTCAATACCTCTGGCGGTCTCCACGATCACGTGGTCGCCTCTCTTTATCTCAAGCTGCAGCGGATCGAAGAAATATACCTTGCCCGCTGTACGAAATCTTACACCGATTACTTTTGTCATATCTATCTACCTCACTGATGCCGTTGGCATCTTCTAATAAATTAAAATAACGTAGCTATTCAGCACCCCATCGCAAAATAGCAGCTGCCTGTGCGAAATGCACCTGCAACTGCTATTTTATCATATCTTTTCGAAAATGACTACTCTATTTCTTCTATCGCTTACCGCTTTAGGATCTGAGTTCCACACCCAGCTTATTGTTCAGGTTCTTGAGAATCTTCTTCACGTAGCCGTCCACTGCCTCTGTGGTGAATTCTTCCTCCTTCGGGGCAAAGGTTACGGTGAAGGCCATGGACTTCTTCTCGGGTCCCACCTGTAATCCCTCATAGACATCGAAGAGTTCTACGGACTCCACGAAGCTGCTGGCTTCCGCGATGGCCTTCTCTACCTCGCCACAGGTAACGGACTTGCTCATTACCAGTGCCAGGTCTCTGGTCTCCTTGGCGAACCTGGAGATCGGTGCGAAGGTAGGAACCTTGCCGTATACGGGACGCAGGGCTTTCAGATCGATCTCTGCGATGTATGCGGATTCACGCATATCTTCTTCCTTCTGAATCTCGTAGGTCAGCTGACCCAGGTAGCCGATCTCTTCGCCGTTGTACAGAATCTTTGCAGTACGATAAGGATGCAGGAAGGTCTTCTTGTCCTCTACATATTCGAAATCAATGAACAGTGTCTCTGCTACCGTGTCTACCAGACCTTTCAGGGTGAAGAAATTCTCTTCCTTACCCCAGATACCGATGCAGATGGTCTCTCTCTCATCGGGATACTCGGTCAGAGGCAGATCCTTAGGGATGAATTTATTGCCGATCTCATATACTCTGCCTTCCAGACAACCGTTCTTCTGGTTACGGGCAATGGCATGGATCATCTGGGGAGCCAGAGTGGTACGCATCAGGGACAGATCCTCGTTGATCGGGTTGATCAGACGGATGGCCTTTCTCTCCGGTGCATCCTCAGGCAGGCCTAACAGATTCAGATCGGAAGGAGAGAAGAAGGAATAATGTACACCCTCAAATGCGCCCTGTGCACACAGTGCTCTCTTGATCTTAAGCTCGGTCTTCTGTTTGGTATTCATGCCGCCGCTGGTTACAGCTGCTGCCGCGAGGAAGGTCGGTGTTACATGGTCGTAACCGTACATACGGATCACTTCCTCTGCAATATCGGGATAGGATTCCATATCTTCACGATATGCGGGTACCTGAATGGTCAGTTCGTCACCGTTAATTACGGGCTGGAAGTTCAGAGACTTTAAGATTCTCTCGATGTCAGCGGTAGGTACTTCGATACCCAGTACGCCGTTCACCTTCTTGATGCTTGCCTTCATCTCGGTGGGTTCAATGGAGTTGCCGGTGTTTACCTCTACGTGGGTAGAAGATACTTTACCACAGCCCAGTTCCTCGATCAGATGCAGTGCTCTCTTGCTTGCCATAACGGTAGCATACTCATCCACGCCTTTGGCATATCTCTGGGAAGAATCGGAAGACTGTCCCAGTGCTCTGGAGCTCTTACGGATATTGTCTCTTGCAAATTTTGCGGACTCGAAGATAACAGCCTCTGTCGTATCGCGGATCTCGGAATTTAAACCGCCCATGATACCTGCTAAAGCTACGGGCTTTACGCCATCGCAGATAACGAGGTTGTTTTCGTTTAATTCAAACTCTTTTTCATCCAGCGTCATGATCTTTTCTTTGTCATGCGCACGTCTTACATGAATCGCATTGCCCTCGATATAAGAAGAGTCAAAAGCATGCATGGGCTGACCCAGTTCTTTTAAAATGTAGTTCGTGATATCTACCACATTGGAGATAGAACCGATACCGACCAGTGCCAGTCTCCGTTTCATCCATGCGGGAGATTCCCCGATCTTTACATCGGTTACATAATGTGCAATATATCTGGGGCACAGATCCGGAGCATCCACGGTCACGGTGAATCCGTCCTTCGTGATGCCGCTCTCGGTGTAGTCCAGTGCCGGAGTTTTTACAGGTTTATTCAGGATAGCAGCTACTTCTCTGGCAATACCGAAGATACTCTCGCAGTCCGGTCTGTTGGCGGTAATGGCAATGTCAAAGATCCAGTCATCCAACTGTAACAGAGGCTTTACATCTGCACCGATCTCGGCGTCGTCCGGCAGTACCAGCAGTCCGTTGTAGCCTGCACCGGGGTACAGATCCTCATTCAGTCCCAGCTCGGTACCGGAACACAGCATACCGCAGGACTCATAGCCACGCAGCTTGCCTTTTTTAATCTTCATGGTGCCTTCGATGGTCACATGATCTTTTGCGGTAGCGTATACCTGCGCACCTTCCAGTGCTACGGGGTATTTGCCGCCTACATGTACGTTGTCTGCACCACAGCAGATCTGCAGGGGCTCTGCGCCGCCTACATTTACCTTACATACATGTAAGTGGGTCTCAGGGATGGGCTCACACTCTTCTACCAGTCCGACTACCACGCCGCTGATGTCCTTACCTACTTCGTAGGATTCCTCTACCTCAAAACCGCAGGAGAACAGCTTCTCTTCCAGTTCTTTGGCTTCTACATCTATATCCACATATTCTTTTAACCAACTAAGTGGTACTAACATATCTTTTACCTCCTTCGATGCCGTCTTGTACGACATCCTCTCGTAATGTTCCTTGCATCGTTACTGTTTTAAAATCATATTCCTGTGATCTTAGTCATCATTGATCTGATCCAGTACACGCATATCAGATTGATATAACAGTTTGATATTGTTAATACCGTACTTTAACATTGCCAGACGCTCAATACCGATACCGAATGCCAGTCCGCTGTACTCCTCGGAGTCAATGCCGCAGTTCTCCAGCACTTTCTTATTTACAATACCTGCACCCAGTACTTCGATCCAGCCGGTACCCTTGCACAGACGGCAGCCGCAGCCACCACAGGCGAAGCAGCTGACATCAACCTCTACGGAAGGCTCGGTGAACGGGAAGTAAGAAGGACGCAGTCTCGTGGTGGTACCTTCACCGAAGATCTTCTGTACCAGTACTTCCAGCATACCCTTCAGGTCACACAGAGTGATGGTCTTGTCCACTACGAGACCTTCCATCTGGGTAAACATGGGAGAATGGGTCGCATCATCATCGGAACGGAATACTTTACCGGGGCTTAAGATCTTAATGGGAGGCTTCTGATTCTCCATCACGTGAACCTGACCTGCGGAGGTCTGGGTTCTAAGCAGGAATTCCGGAGACAGGTAGAAGGTATCCTGCATGTCTCTTGCGGGGTGATCCTGCGGGGTATTCAGTGCGGTAAAGTTGTAATAATCGGTCTCGATCTCGGTACCTTCGTATACGCTGAAGCCCATGGACGCGAAGATATCGATCAACTGGTTACGCACCTGGGTTACGGGATGCAGATTACCGGTCTTGCGGCTCTTTGCCGGCATGGAGATATCGATCTTCTCACTCTCGTAGCGCAGCTCCATCTCTTTTTCTTTTAACTTCGTGTTCAGCTCATCGAAATGCTCGCTTGCCCAGTTCTTCAGTTCGTTGACCTTCTTACCGAAGTCAGCCTTCTCTTCCTTGGGCACGGAACCCATCTGCTTCATCAGTCCGCCGATAATACCGTTCTTGTCGAGAATGGTCTTTTTGTACTCGTAGACACCCTTGGTGTTCTCGATCTTCTCCAGCTGTTCCCGGATGTCGGCTTTGATCTGTTCGACTTTTTCATTCAATTCGTTTAAATCTGCCATCTTACTCCTCATTTCTGTGTGAATGATTCACACGTATTTTTACTTGTGCCTGGGGAAATTTATATACAAGAAAACCGCGCATATAACTTCACCCCATTGGGACGAATTTATATCCGCGGTACCACCCAAATTCCTTATGTGAAAAATGAAAATTATTTTTACATTCACGATAAGACTCTTAACTCACGTAACGAGTGAGGAAACGTCATACCCTACCAAATCCATGCTCTCTGCTCTCGAATTCTTCCGGTATGCGGCTCGCGTGGGAATTTCGATTCTGCTTGAACCTCAGGAAGCTTTTCAGCCGGTGGGCTTCCCTCTCTGTCAGGAAAATAGAATCTTACTGTGCACGTTCATTGCCTTTACCTTGATATGATAATACCGAAATAGCGGAAATGTCAAGGTATTTAACTCTCAAATCTCAGTATAATACTTCATCTTTTTCATATCACTAACTCTACCTTATTAGATAATCGTTTGAAATAAATAAAAGAATACTTCTCCTAAAGTCTGGCAGAAGAACTCTTTAAGAGAAGTATTTCCTTTTAAATTACGTTTTATAAAAGTTCAAGGCTAACCTTCTATTTCGTTAATAGGTATTTTTAACAAAAAATGTTCCTGAGAGTTCTCACAGGCAATATAAATCAAATTCTTTTGCGAATCCACAAATCCATGCGGATAAAAGAACGGTTCATCAACCTTTGTCAATGGGATTTTTTTATTCCATGTCCTTGTTCCATCACTACTTACCCACATTTCCAATGGTTTTCTTTTGTTCCAGTCGCAAAATTCCTGACACATGGTAGGATTATGTATTAATAATATGTTATTTCCTGATTTCAGCAAGGTAATTTTTGATGCTGGATTTGGAATATCTGTTTTTTCCGGTTTGCTCCATGTTTTCCCATAATCATCACTAAAAGAACGATAAAGATATCCCGTGAATTCTGCCCTCATAAGCATAACCAGCTTACCGTTTTCATACTCCGCAATATTATTTTCCCAAAGCGATGTCTGCACCTTCAAGTATCCTTCTATGTGAAAGCTTTTCCCATTGTCTTCTGTTCGTAGCACGCCACATCGAAATGGCCACTTTTCATCAATGCCATCATTTGGTACGGAATGGAGTTTCCAATCCCATGCTCCACAACATTCCTGCCAATATATCGGGAATACCCATGATCCATTACTAAGCACAATTCCTTGTCTGACACTTCCACTTATAATTCCATTCGGAAGAGACTGTGGCTCTGACCAGGTTTCTCCGTTATCAGTGCTAAAAGAACGATATAAAATCAGTTCTCTATATCTTGACGGAGCATAATAAGTCATCAAAAAGAGGCACACTGTATTGTCGTGGCAAAACAGTTCTGTTGCCCACACGGCACGTTCACTATGTTGAAAAATTATTTCCGGTGCACTCCATGTACAGCCATCATCTTTGCTTCGGCTGATAATTACCAGATTTTGATTCGCCGGTTCTGTCTTACCTCCACTTAAGCAGACACATACTAAATCACCGTTTGGCATGCGCCTCAAAAGAGGTTCTCTTGCATACTCAAAGTCTGGTTTTGCTCTCAATATTAAATTAGCCGTGTAATTAAAAAGGTCTCTATTATTTGTCATATCTCTCTATTCCTTTACCGCACCTACTGTAATACCTTTTGTGAAGTACTTCTGAAAAAACGGAAAAACAATGATAACCGGTAATGCACCGATAAATGCCATTGCCATCCTAACCGTTCCTGACGGCACATTCGCTATAATGGAATTAACATCTGATGTAGCTGACATATTCTGTGAAAGGAACTGTAGGTCTGTCATTATTTTATTTAAAAAATTTTGTAAGGTATAATAATTAACATCCGTAACAAACAGCAATCCATTATACCAGTCATTCCAATAGCCAACTCCAACCAGAAGTCCTATAGTAGCTAAAATAGGTTTTGATATCGGCAGTACAACATTTCGAAAAATAGATATTTCTCCCGCTCCATCAATACGCGCCGCTTCCAACAGCACTTCCGGAATGTTTTCATTAAAAAATGTTCTTACCAGTAATACATTAAAACCATTCACCAATAAATGGGGAAAGAGTAATGCCCACATTGTATTTTTAATATGGAAGATTTGTGTATACATCAAATATGTTGGTACCATTCCACCATTAAATAACATTGTAAAAAAAACAAAAAGCATGATCAGCTTTCGTCCAACCAGTTCTTTACGTGAAATGGTATATGCCAAAAGTACGGTTACCATTATCCCTAAAGCAGTCCCCATAAAAGTAACTAAAACTGAATTTAGAAAGGATTTCGAAATTACCGTTCCCTGTTTAATCAGAAATTCATACGCTTCTAAACTCCATTTTTGGGGAAAATATGTATATCCGTATAAATTCAAAACATCATTATCTGTTAAGGATGCCACTGCCATCAAAACCACAGGAGCAATGCACATAAATGAAATGATTCCTAGCACGACATATGCCACAATAATCACTATACTATTTCGTTCTTTTTGTTTCCTCATAACTCCACTCCTTTAGAACAAAGCATTTGAAGGACTAATTTTCCGAACCAGAAGGTTAGTTAAAAACACCAGAATAAATCCAACAATTGATTGATATACTCCTGCTGCTGATGCCATTCCCACATCACCCAGCTGAATGAGAGATCGATACACATAGGTATCAATTGTGTTTGTCACGCTAAACAGTGCTCCGGAGTTCTGCGGAACCTGATAAAACAATCCGAAATCCGAATAGAACACTTTGCCAACAGCAAGCAAAACCATCATAATAATTGTGGGTTTTAGAAATGGAAGGGTAATATACCAGATTTGCTTCATCTTTCCCGCACCATCTAATTCTGCTGCCTCATAATAATCTTTGCCAATTGAAATGACACTTGCATAATAAATAATTGCAAGAAATCCAAAATTCTTTAATGTATTTACAAATAAAAGAATAAAAGGCCAATACTTCGGTTGACTATACCACTCAATGGTATCTATTCCCAGTTTGGTAAGAATTTGTGTATTGACAAATCCAAGATCATTTCCCAGAAAAGCATAAACCAGATATCCCACAATAATAATTGATAAAAGATATGGAAGTAATATGACTGTCTGGAAAAATTTAATGTGTATGCTGTTACGAATTTCATTCAGCAGTATAGCTATTGTAAGTGCAACCAGTGTATTCAAAACTATAAATGCTAAATTATAAAGAAGTGTATTTCTGGTAATAATCAATGAAGTTGAAGTGCTGAATAAATATTTAAAATTGTTAACACCATTCCACGGACTTCCCCAAATACCATCTCTATAATTAAATTCTTTAAATGCAACCACAAGCCCAGTCATTGGTAAATAGTTATTTATCAATAAATATAAAATTCCCGGTAAAGCCATTAAATATAATGGCAGCTGCCGTTTCATTTTTTTCAGTTTTTGCTTTTTCATCAATAAATCACCTTCCTAATTTAGAGACAATAAGACACGGTTTATTTTATTAACAGATGTCGATACTGACAAAATCACAATAAACCGTGTCTTGCTTCCATACTGCTTACTTCTCAGCCACCCAACTGTCCAACTGTCTCTGTTTCTCTGCAATCACCTTTTCAATACCAGCCTCACGCAGAGCCTGTATAAATTTAGGCAAATATTCTTCCGGATCTAATTCACCATTTTCCAAACCAAGTCGATATTCTGCTAATACACTATCCAAAGCAGCAATTTCTGACTTAACTGAAGAGGAATCAAATATAAAACCAATTGCCTGCGACTGAATTGCATTTTCATTGAAAGCCTTCATCTCATCATAATAATTATCATTTTCTACTGTTTCCCATGCATAAGAAATCAGCTGATTACCAAACGACCATCCCTGGTTAAGCCCATATCCATCATTTTCAGAGGTAACACCTTCCGGGTAAGTAATTAAAGTGTTGGTACCTTTCACACGTTCATAATGTACACCCTCAATACCCCAATCAATAATATTAAGCACATCCGGATCTGAATACAGCAAATTCAGAAACTTTAATACAGGGATCTCATCTTCACATGTAATAGGAATAGCCATAACAACTCCATTAATGGAATCCGTTGTAGCAACGGCCTGCGACAAACGCGCATCCAGGGTAGGAACCCCTGTTGAATTCTGTACATCTACATAGCCGCCCGGCTTTTTATCTCCCATGTAAGAGAATAGTCTTCCTGACTTATATAAGCCCATACCCGTATCCGGGTTGATAGAACCGTCACTTAAAATCCAGCCCTTATTGTACCAATCACGAATATAATTCAGCGTATCTTTATACCATTCGGTTTCATACAAATTTACCAACTGATAGTCATTCTCGCCGCAATTCATCAGAACCCCATAGTAATCGCCCATCTTATCAAATGAAGCAAATCCGGATTCCAGTATACTTTTTCCATTATCCTGAGAAGACGTCATAACCATGCCCGGTTCCTTCTCAGAAACAATTGCAAATAATTCCGCCAGATCATCTGTATTGGAAATATTTTCTCCCATTTCTACCAGGTCATATTTCTCCAGAATCTCTTTGTTCAAAGAAATTCCTCTTGCCTGTGCCATATCTTTATTTACCGGCAGACCGTATATTTCGTCCCCAACTGTTGATGCTTTCAGATAATCTCCTAAAGCATTGACTACCCCAGGTGCATATTCCTGTAGTGTATCCTGTGCAATCGGCAGAAGCTTATTCTGATTAATCGCAGAACTGAAATCACCACCAAACATAATATATAAATCTAACTTTTCATTACCAGAAACCATTAGGTTTATTTGCTGGTTATAAGTACCAAGGCTTAATGGCACGAGTTCTACCTCTACATTAATCTTTTTACGAGTCTGTTCATTTAAGGCCTCTTCAATCATGTCCATATCTTCCGGAATGAATAAATTGCAGAAAAA
The DNA here is from genome assembly GCF_003480225.1 of Clostridium sp. AM34-9AC. Classification (NCBI taxonomy): domain Bacteria; kingdom Bacillati; phylum Bacillota; class Clostridia; order Eubacteriales; family Clostridiaceae; genus Clostridium; species Clostridium sp. AM34-9AC. Next base: position 15,045 of record NZ_QUIU01000014.1, on the reverse strand, counting down.
TGCAAATGTTATCTTGTCCGGTTCTGTGCTTTGTTGCTCCGATGATTCTGACAACACTTCTTTGGTTGAATTTTTAGATTCCGTTTCTGTTTTTCCGCAGCCTTGCAGCAACGACGAAAATGCCAACAAGGCAGCACACATAATAGCTACATATTTTTTTCTTTTTTTCATTAATCTTCTCCTTTTCTTTATAATAGATTTTTAAACCTCTTTCATACCCTGTGCACATAATCTATCATACTTTCTTTCGTCATATCTGCCCTATTTTCGACTTTTTTTATCCAATTTTTGACATTATGTACAAATATTATTTTAAATATGCTATATAATATATAGTGCTACATGTCAAAAATACCAAACTTTAGAAATTTTAGAAATGAGGAAGAAACGATTATGAAAGGAACCTTAAAGCAGACTGTAAACAAATTTATTTTTCTTTTTGTAGTTCCACTAAATATTCTTTTAATCATAACCAATTCTTTCTTTATGTTTTCCACCTATCGGCAAACAAAAATATCTACTGAAAATATGGTTAATTATTTTTTAGACGATATTGATTCTCGTTTGAGTACGATTTCGTTCTTTCTCATAAAAAACGGAACAGAGGATCCAGCCTTTCAAAGTATTGCTTTTGATTATGCTGGCAAAGATTACGCATTGGAAAAAATTCACTTATACCAAAATCTTAATTCAAAAATTGATCTTTGCCAGGAAATTGCCTATTTATTCATGTTTCATTCTGAAAACAACGAAATGGTCATCATCCCTTCTTCAGAATATGTGTCGCATGGTAGTTATCAGGCAAAAGAGACTCTTTGCGAAATGTTGAAAAATCCTGAACAGTCCCTGAATGCTTCCTGGACATTAATAACACTCCAAGATCAACAGTTTTTGTTGCGCTTATTTAAATGTAATAGCACTTATCTTGGGGTCTGTGTACCGACAGATACCATGATTCAGAAGTTAGAAAATTACAGTTTTTCCAACACAGCTGTAACAATTGCACCAACCGGTACTTTTACAGCCAAAGATAGTCTGCTTGATTTTTTTCTCTTACAGCATTTTCAAATTACAGCTGATTCATCCACCGGAGATTTTTCAGTATTTTTATCTGCTGATATTCCATTGCAGAATTATATTATTATTGTCTTATGTTGGTTTACGACCTTTTTCTCACTATGTTTGCTATCTTTAATTCCAATAGCAAATACATATTTACAAAGAAATATATTAAACCCAATCCTTATATTTATCGAACATATGGATAGTATACGGGATAATGACTTTTCTTCCGAACTGACTGAAAATATGGGAAGCATGGAGATGGATCATATGGCAGCTTCTTTTAACACCATGATTCATAGAATACAGACCATGAAAATTGAACTTTATGAAAAAGAACTGCAGCGAACTCAACTGGATTTACAATGTCTGCAGCTTCAATTAAGCCCTCATTTTTTTATAAATACATTAAATACCATTTATTTTCTGTCCATAAATGAAGAAAACTTGCAGTTACAGTCTCTCACCTTAGAATTTATGGAATATTTCCGGGCTGTATTTAAAAGCAGTTCATCCCTCATTCCTTTAAGAAAAGAACTGGAACAATGCTCGCATTATATTTCCATACAGCAAGTTCAAAAAGCGCAAAAGCCACAGGTATATTTCAATATTCCCGATTCATTGACTGACTGTATGATTCCTCCGCTTACCATATTGACTTTTTTGGAAAATTCAATAAAATATGCACATGAACAGCTCAAGCTCCTAAAACTAAATGTATCTGCCATGCTTCAGCAAGAGGATGCTTCTTATTACCTTATACTTACGATAAAGGACAATGGGGTCGGCTTCCCTGATTCACTTTTGCAAGATATTGAAAATTATACACCGCCTTTTTCCATTGGAAACGAACATATTGGCTTGAAAAATCTTTTGAGCAGGTTCTACTATTTTTATGACGGTAATGCATTTATTCACCTGTGTAATCCGAAGACCGGCGGAGCCTGTGCAGAAGTAAAGATTCCAATTGAACTTTAGAAAGGATTTTGCTTATGATATTGCTTATGGTCGACGATGAACCAATAATCATTCAAACATTAGCTCGTTCTATTTCCATAGAATCATTAAATATTGAAAAAATACTCCTTGCTTATAGCGCAGAAGATGCAAAAAGATATTTTTTAAATGAGCCCATGATTGACTTAGTTATGTGTGATATCGAAATGCCCCAAACAAATGGATTAGCCTTGCTTTCCTGGATTCGGGCTAATTATCCGCAAACAGGTTGTGTCTTTGTGACTAATTACAGTGTATTTCAATATGCCCAGGAAGCAATACGGCTTGGCTGCCTGGATTATATTCTAAAACCCATAACACCACAACAAATAACTGCATCTATTGAAAAATGTATTGACAAACTCCATCATCCAGATAAGGATCTTTATTTAAACCAATATTTGCAGAAAGAAAGTTTATGGCACGATATGCTTTTCTCCTATATTTCCGGTCATGAGTATATCTTACCGTCTCAGACCATGTTGGATATACTCTATTATCCGGTACTTTTTATTATTGACCGCCAGCAATGTAATAATATTCAACAAGTTGCAGATTTACGATATAACGTTCAAAAACAAATTTACACAGAAGTACAAACATTTAGTCCACATGCTGTTGTCTTTAGCTACCAGCTCCAAAACATTTTTATCCTGTTTCCTTGCAAGGTACAATATATTGAGGAAGTAAAACAACAGATTAAAAATATGTATACATCCCTCGTAAAAAATAGCCTTCCACTGCTATGTGTCACCGGATATAGTGCCAAAATCCCCGTGTTGCTGGGTGAGATGAAAGATATGCTCCAATTAGATCTACATGGTCCACAAAATATTTTTGAATTTGCTGAAGTTAATGAGAGCTTATTACCCAAAAACAGTTCGCTTGTTTATGTAGTGCAAAATTACATTAAAGAGCATTTGGAACAGGAAATCTGCCGAAATACCGTTGCGGACTATATACATATGAACCCAGATTATCTTGATCGTCTTTTCAAAAAAGAATTTGGATTATCTGTCTCTCAATATATTAAGGAAAAGAAGATTGATTACGCCAAAATGCTATTACGCACCACAAATTTGAGTGTAAGTGAAATTGCACAACGTTTAGGTTATATTAATCTATCTCATTTTACAGCTTCATTTAAACAAATTACAAATACGACACCTGTTAACTATCGTAAAAAATATTAACTTCATCGGTAATTTCCTCTATTCATACCCTGAATATGAAAGTGAGGTACAACAATGAAACATATACACATTCCTGAAACAAATATCACTATACCAAGAATAGCTGCAAGTTTTGCTCCAGCCGGCAGTGATTACACCGACACACACAATTATTATCTGGTAGATGCATATCTGGAACTTGGTGGCACATTTTTAGATACTGCAAATGTATACGGTCGATGGTTTGAGCAAAGACTTCCGGTAAATGAATTGTGGTTGGGAAGATATTTTTCCGAAAGGCACAACCGGCACCACTTTATTCTGGATAGTAAAGGTGGCGCATTAAATCCTTGGGATAAATCCATCCCCCGAATTAATTCCGAGTGTCTGCGCCATGATTTGGAAAACAGCCTATCCAATCTTCATACGGACTATCTGGACTATTACTGGGTTCATGTTGATGATCCTGCTGTTCCTGCGGGTGAAATACTTGAAATTATGAATCAATTCAAAAAAGAGGGGAAAATTCGCTATTTTGGATGCTCTAACTGGAGTGCAGAGCGCATTCGTGAAGCTATGCGTTACGCTGATGATAAAAAAATCACCGGCTTTACAGCACATCAAACTATGAAGAATGTTGCGTATCCCAACATGCCCGCTGTTTTATATGATGGAATGACATATATTTCTTCTGAACTGGAACAATTACACACAAATAATCAATTCCCGTTATTTGCTTATACAGCAGCAGCCAGAGGTTATTTTTCACTTGCAGACCGGACAGACTTTCAAACTGCGCCGCAGTATCGATCCTGTCGGGAATTATTTGATAACAATAAGTCAAGGGAACGACTTACCGCTATTAAAAAGCTTGCCAAAGAAACCGGCTGGGATCTTACCCAAATTGTTCTGGCATACATTTATCAATTACCATATCCTTCTGTGCCGGTTATTGGTGTACAGTCACTGCGTGATATTGTTAATTGTCTAATAGCTATGGAATTACCAATTCCCACAGATTTCTTTGAAAAAATAATCAGCAAGGAGGTTCATCATGAATAAACCTACTTCCCCTGTTATTTTAGCTATTGGAGCACATGTTGGAGATATGGAATTAACTGCCGGGGGACTTTTATCTACCTGTGCAATGCAAAATTGGACTCCGGTTATTATTTCCTTAACTACAAGTGAAAAAAGTGCCAGTGCCACAGATGATTTAGACAAATTTATAGAAATGAAAAGGCGTGAGGCTACTTCTTTTGTTACTGAATTACATGGTCAAAGCACAATATATGATATTCCTGATGGTTTCCTTGTTCCAACAGATTCCTTATGCCTTGACCTTTGTGCCTTGATCCGCAAGCTGAAACCGCAGATTTTAATAACCCATTATCAAAGCACACACAAAGATCATATGGCTTGCCATACTATTGTTAATAATGCTGTTTTTTATGCATCCTTACCAGCCATCAAATGTGAGTATCCAGCTTACAACGTACCAGCATTTTATTACACAGAAAACTGGGAAGATTGTAGTTCCTTCCGGCCGCAAACCTTTTTTGACATAAGCGAAGGTTTTTCTCTATGGCAAAAGGCACTTGAGCAGGAGCAAAGTGTACAAAATTGCCCTTTTATGCCAATTGTAGAATATTATCGACTTAAAGCAAGAACCAATGGCATTCTTATGAATTGTGAATATGCTGAAGTTTTTATGAAGGCAGAAAATATTCGTTCGTTAAATAAAGGGAATTTATGATTTTTCCCCGATGCCGCATTGACCGACGGCACATGCTGAGAAGCAAACACCGCAATTTAATTCCGGTAAATTAGCTCTCCAGGTGTGCCGCACTGGCATCCGCCGCCATCTGCCAAAGTTCCTCCGCTCCGTACTTATTCCAGTTCGGATAGACACCGTAGACGATTTCGTATTTTCCGGCTGCAATGCTGTTTCTGCGGTTTATTTTCCGGTTCCGTTTTTTCCAGATCCGAATCGCAACAGATAGCAAATAGCTTTTCGGGAAAGTGTCCTGAGATTTCAACCGGTCATTTTTTTCAAAAAAATAGAAAGTGAAGCGTAAATTTCACTTTCTACTTATTCCTGTCTTTCTGTTAACCGTTCTCCTTGATCTCCAGCATTAACAGTTCCATGGTCAGATCAAAGTTTACGTTAGCATCCAAGCGCCTCTTCGCCTTGTCCAGTGCTTCGATGACTTCCTCGATTCCCTCATAACTGCTGCGCTGTGCGACACGGCGGATGGCACTGATCTCCTCCCGGAAGACGAGATGGTTCACATCACTGGTCGCTTTGAACAGGAGCACATCCCGGTACCAGATCGCGATGAGATCCAGGTAATCATTGATCTGCAGCTTATATTCCGTGATCTTCTTGATCGCTGCGGTGATCTCGCTCAGGTCCATATCCTGGATATATTTTAACAATGACAATGCTTCATTCTTAATGTTATCGAAGTCCTCACTAGACGCCAGGGATTTCGCCTTGCCGATATTACCTCTGGCAAATGCCACACAGACCTCCGCTTTATAATCCGGCACCTGCAGCTGATGCATGAGATAATTACGCACCAGTTCATCGGCTACCGGCTTCATGTTCAGTACCACACAACGACTGAGGATCGTCGGCAGCAGAGAATTCACATTAGAAGTCAACAGCATGATCACTGCATACTCGGGCGGCTCCTCCAGCGTTTTCAAGATTGCATTCTGCGCCTGGGGCGTCATCTTCTCTGCCTCGTTCATAATATAGATCTTATAGGGACTGCTGTATGGCTTGATGGCGATATCATTGTTGATCTGCGCACGAATATCATCTACGCTGATGGTATTCGGCTTCTCATGGCTGACATAGATAATATCCGGCTGGTTGTCCGACAGCGCCTGCTTACAGGAATGGCATTCCTGACAAGGCTCGGTTCCGCCCTTTTCACACTGCAGGGTCATGGCAAATACTCTGGCAATAAATTCTTTGCCGGAGGATTTTTCACCGTTGATGATATAAGCATGGGAAATCTTCTTCGCCGAAATGGCGTTCTGTAAATGCTCTTTAATCTGTTCCTGACCTATGATGTCATGAAATGTTGCCATTGGTATTCCCCCTGTCTGTTATCTTATGCTATGTCTGTACACCGTTAATCATCTGCTCTGCTTCTATCGTACTTCCTTCTGGCCATTAGCGCAAATAAAATTTTGCAGGATCAAGTAAAAATATCCAATAACAGTCCCCGGATCTCCCCGATCTTGTTCAGGATCGCCAGATTGTCTTTTTCATCCTTCATCAGTTCCTGTGCCAGCTGATCCAGATTCTCATCCACCAGCCGGATAATGCCATACACACGGTGCCGGCCTCTCCGATCCAGGAAGTTCTCTCTGGAAAAAGAATGGGATCTGGTCACCACTTCATTGAGAAATTCCTTGACCAGCCCACGGTAATGTCGCATATCCTTCACATCCCGTTTCTTTGCTAGCTTTTCGCCCTCTGTGGTGATCTCCGCCATCAGGTTCGTCAGTCGCTCCTGAAGTTCTGCTTCCTCCACATGGCTCGCCAGCATGAATTTGAAGCTGCCGTCCGTGGGCGCTGTGTTCTGTACCTGCTCCACGGGAGCCGGCTGCTGTATCTGATTTACTCTCATTTCCATACGCCCACCTCTTTTCCTTTGTTTACCGGCTATATTCCGGCATTTTTCTTCTCTGTTATCAGTATTTCGGCTATATTCCGGCTTCTTTTAAGTACTTTGTAATATCTTTCAGACATTTTGTCAGATCTGTATTCTCGAATCTGTCCCGGATCCCTGCTGCCGCCAGCTTTTCTTCGGAGAAATCTGCGCTGTCCGCCAGAAATCTGCGACACATCTCTTCGTACTTCGGCTTCTCCTGTCGCAGTTCCCTGTCCAGTGCCCGCTGCAGGCGTACACCGTCATCCAGCTCAATATAGACCGGCAAAATAGCTTCTGTTCCGAAATAAGCAATCATTTTCTCATAGGCTTCCAGTGTTCCGATCATGAGATAATTCTTCGTGGTCAAATCTATCTGTCCGTCATCCACTGTAAAATACCGCCAGATGCCATAGACCGTATTATAAGCTCTGTCCTCTATGACCTTCCCCTGTTCCCTCAGGGTCTGAAAACCGGTCTCATCTGTGAAAAAATATTCCACACCGTTCTCTTCCCCGGCACGGATCGGTCGTGTCGTATAAGGCACGATAGTCCTCAGATCCATCGTGCCCTCTTTCATCAGTTTTTTAAAAATAGTATCTTTCCCTGAGGAGCTTTTCCCCATGAGATATACGATTTTTCCCATATCTGTATTCTCGTTTTCCCGATACTGTCCCAGCTTTTTTCCTGCCTGCACAGTACGTTTTTATTCTACTTCCACCACGTGGATCATATCGGTCTTACCTACCACGCCCAGGGGTACACCTGCAGTAATGACAACTGTGTCACCTGTCTTCACCAGACCCGCCTGCTTTGCCTTGAATACCGCTTCCTCGAACAGAGCATCCGTGGTCCGCTCCTTCTGGATCATGACAGGTTTTACACCCCACAGCAGATTTAACTGGCGGTATACCTTCTCATCCAATGTACAGCCGATGATCTGGCATCCGGGCTTATAACGCGCGATCATATTCGCAGTAAATCCGGACATGGTTACGGTGATGATGGCTGCTGCATTCAGATCGGAAGCCACGCTGCAGGTCGCATAGGAGATTGCCGTAGTAATATCGGGAGTTTCCTGTCTGTCTTCCTTAACTTTCTGCATTCTTCCGCGGTAGTCAATATCCTGCTCCGCTCTCTCTGCGATACGGCTCATGGTCTTAACTGCCTCTACGGGGTACAGACCGGCTGCACTCTCGCCGGACAGCATGATGGCTGTCGTTCCATCATAGATGGCATTGGCAATATCCGTTGCCTCAGCTCTGGTAGGACGGGGATTCTTGATCATGGATTCCAGCATCTGGGTCGCAGTGATTACATGCTTGCCCTGTGCCACTGCCATCTTGATCATCTTCTTCTGCAGAATAGGTACTTCTTCCAGAGGGATTTCGACACCCATGTCACCACGTGCTACCATGATACCATCTGCCACGTTAATGATCTCTTCCAGATTCTGAATACCCTGCATGTTCTCGATCTTGGCGATGATCTTGATCTTGCTGCCTCTGTCCTCTACGATCTTGCGCACTTCCTGAATATCTTCCCTGGTTCTGACAAAGGAAGCTGCGATAAAGTCAAATCCGTGCTCTACACCAAACACAATATCTGCCAGATCCACCTCACTGATATAAGGCATGGACAGAATCGCTCCCGGTACATTGACACCCTTATGATTCGATACAAAACCGCCGTTTATGACCTTACATACAATGTCTTCTCCTTTGATCTCTTCTACCGTCATTTCGATCAGACCGTCATCGATCAGGATCGTTGTCCCGACATTGATGTCATTTTTCAGATTTTTGTAGGAAATAGTGGCTCTTTCCGCTGTTCCCATGATTTCTTCCGTTGTCAGGACAAACTGCTGACCGGATACCAGCTCTACCTTACCGCCCTCAAAATCACGCAAACGAATCTCCGGTCCTTTGGTATCCAACAGAGTTGCTACCGGCAATCCCAGTTCTTTTCGTACTTTCAGTACTCTGTTGTATTTAACCAGCTGTTCCTTATGGCTTCCATGGGAAAAGTTAAAACGTGCCACGTTCATGCCCGCAAGCATCAATTCTCTTAATTTCTCCTCGCTCTCACTGGCCGGACCGATGGTGCAAATAATTTTGGTTTTTCTCATACAGGCTAAATCCTTTCTGCTGCTATTTTTTTTGATTTTTGACTACGGTAATGCAATATTCGTCTTTTTCGGTGACTCCCTGTACCTTCAGACCCTTTCTGAAATACTCCGCAAGCTTTCGGCAATGGATCTCTTCGATCTGTTCTCCCGGTACCAGCACCGGAATTCCGGGAGGATACAGATTCACAAAATCTCCTGCAATCCTGCCTGCAGCCTGTGCCAGAGGAATCTCCTCTTTTTCGGCATCCCATGCATCCGCAAGAGACAGACTGACTTCCGGCTGCATGTGATAGAGAGATGTCTCTCTGGAATCTCCGCCTTCCGTCTGTGGCTGCGTCTGCCACTTTCCCGCAGATATGTCACGATCGATGGCAAGCAATGCATCCGTCATTCTTGTGTATGCCTCGTCACTGTCTCCTATGGTGAACATCGCAAGACAATGATCTGCAGCTGCCATTTCCAACTGCAAGTGGTACTCCTCTAATAGAATATCATAAATCTGCTGTCCTGACAAACCTGCCTTTGAAGATAATATCACCAGTTTTCCGATATCCTGTCTGGCATCCAGCGGCAAGAAATGAAGGTTCCTGCATTCTGACAGTTCTGTCAGCATTCTCAGATAATTCACCTGCAACCGGGCAAACAGATAATCTCCCTGCTCCTTTACCAGCTGTAGTGCATTGTCAATTCCTGCCATTAGTACATAGGATGGACTACTGGACTGATAAATATGCAAAAATCTGCGCAAACGCTCTCTGTCGACCAGTCTTCCGTTGACATGAAGCAACGCGCTCTGTGTCAGTGCCGGCAAAGTCTTATGAACACTGTGGATCACCAGATCTGCGCCACACTGGCAGCTGTTCTTCGCAAATCCTTCCGCCAGTCCCAGATGAGCACCATGGGCTTCATCCACGATCAGAGGAATTCCTTTACTATGTACCAGCTTTGCGATCGTCTCTATATCTGCGATCCTGCCTTCATAAGTGGGTGACACCAGAAATACCGCATCCGGAACAGGCTCCCGGCTGAATGCCTCTGCGATCTGTTCCGGAGTTACCGCATCATAAATATCATACTCCTCCATCATTTCCGGATACAGATAAGAAACTGTTAAATTTCTCAGATATACCGCATGATACGCAGATTTATGGGCTCCTCTGGTCATAAGGATCCGCCCGCCCCTCGGAACCGCCGCACTGATTGCCGCCAGAACCCCGCAGGTACTTCCGTTGATAAGGTAAAAGCTCTCGTCTGCGCCGTACAGTCCGGCTGCCTCGTCCTGTAATCGTCTTAGGATTTCCTCTGGAGCATGTAGATTATCAAATCCATCAATCTCCGTGATGTCGATATCCATGATCTCCCGGGGGAATTCTCCACAAAGCAGTCTCTTATGTCCCGGCATATGATAAGGATAATAATCTGTCTTACTGTAGTCTTTTAATCTCCGGTATAATTCACCCAATTCCGTCATTCTCCTGTTTTGGGTTTCCACCCTTTTATTTTCCCTGCTCCTCTTCAATCTTCCGAAGCTTCTCGATCAGGGCTCCATGTCCCTTATGTACATGAAATGTCTCCATAAGCGAACACCATTTGTCTGCCATGGTGACGATCCAGGCTTCACGACACATGGGAACTGCGGAGATTGTTAGCGGCCACATATGTTTTTTTATAATATCTTTTTCTCTGGGAGTGAGATGGTATTCCTTCTGTGCATTGTGAAGCGCTCTTCCCGGATGATAAAAGCCATGAAGCTTATGGGGGCTGATATGATCCGGCGTGTGCCAGTCGTACAGAAAGTAATCATGCAATAATGCCCCACGGATCAAATCCCTTTTTTCACAGGGAATATGCAGCTTCTCGCTGATGGCAAGACTATATTTTGCCACATTCATACTGTGATCATTGACTGTCATGTTACCGTGCTGTACATGTGAACGTGTGGAGCGAAAGTTCTTAGAACGCAGAATATCCGGTGCTACCGCCCAGATCTCCTGCCTTAACTGTCGTTCTCTTTCAAATCTCTCTTTCCACTTCTGCACTTTTTTTGCTGAACGCTGTTTCATAGAACTGCCTTCCTTCTCAATATCCCATCATCTATAGTCACACTGATTCGCATTAATAGTAATAGCATACTACCGGGAAACCGGTAGATACATATTCATAAATAGCTGCCGCCATATTCAGTGGCAGATTGACACAACCGTGAGAGCCTGATGTCAGATAGATGGTTCCACCGAAGCTTCCTCTCCAGGTAGCATCATGCATTCCGACATTTCCGTTAAAAGGCATCCAGTAGTTTACCGGCGTCTCATAATCCGCACCGCGTAATACAGCATTTTTTGTCTTATAGGTCAGTCCGAACACTCCGGGAGGGGTCATGCAGCCCGCTTTGCTCATATTACCGGATACAAAATCTGTCTCCAATACAATGCTTCCATTCTGGAACAGATAAAGATGCTGATTCGTCAGATCAATTTCCACGTAGGAATTACCGATATCGTCACTTCCCTTTTGTGCTCCCTTGCTGCTGTATACCGGTTCCTTGTCGATGTTTTCTCCCTTTTCAATAGAAGCTGTCAGTTCTTTGACCTCTTCCTCGCGGTCGGTCTTCCAGCCGTAAGCTCCGCTGGGCAAGGTAAGCTCGATTCCCTGAACTGTGGTAAACTTTCTCTTTTTGCCATAGGTATCGTATTCTTTGGCCTGCTCTGCTACGAATTCCTCGATTGCTTCCTCGTCCAGTTGGGGATCCTTGTTATCCGTCTGGATCCACTCATGGATCGTATCTCCGTCTACGACAACCTTATTGCCGTTCCAGTCATAGGTGATCTGTGCGCTGACCCATTTATTCATGGTATCACAGGCTTTTACCAGCGCTGCATCCTCTGCCGTTATTTTGGCAGTTTCATAACAGCCCTGCTCCTCCAGATCTACCGTGGTATCTCCCTGCATGATTGCTGTGGATACTACTTCTTCTACCAGGTTGTTGTTCAACTCTATTCCCATGGTCTCCGGAATGATTTCATAATTCTTGTTCTTCTCGGAATATTCACTGATATAAGCATCTTCCGGTGCAATCATATTTTTGTTCTGCAGTGCAGGCATCTGTGCCAGTTGTTCCTGCAATTTGTCTGCATCATAGGACACACCCTGAACTACATCATGATTCTGCGTACTCCACAGCATCTCAATCCACAGGAATTCATTCTGTCTGTCCAAAAGCTCCTGTGCCGCATTCAAAGTATCCACCCAGTACATTCCGATCTCAGATGCTGTGATCGTACCGATCTCTTCCTGCACACCGTTCTCATCTCTGCCCAGAATCTGTAAACTATACTGCTGTGACTGCTGATCCATGATCGCCGCTACCTCTGTCGCCGTCATATTACTGCAATCACTGTTATTGATATAAGTATGATTCAGGAAATGAGACTGGTAGTAAATTGCCACACCACCATATGCCAATAGAATTACTGCAACTACAGCTGCTACAATACCAATCCATTTTTTGCTCTTTTTCTTCTGTACCGCTGTCTCTTCCACAGGCTGTTTTGTTTCCTCTTTGCTCTCCGTTTCTTTCTTATCAGCCTCTTTCTTTGTTGTTTCTTCTTTTAATTCTTTGTTATCGGTTTCCATTTTATCTTCTGTTTCTCCCTCATCTTATTTCTGTTGCGCTCATTATAGCATTTAATTTCGTAAAAAAACAGTGTGAAAAGGCTGAAAAAAAGCCTTTTCACACTGTTTTAGAATACTACTTGCACTAATATCATATAAAGTATGGTCCCTACAGCTATACTCAGCAACGTATTTTTCTTCCAGATATGAAGCAATGCCACCACGGCAATAGACAGCAATTCCGGAAATCCATGACTGCCGGTAAACAGATTAATTCCTTTTACACAGTAAATAACAAGAATCACCATAATGGCCGGCGGGAGTACTTTTCCCAGATATGTGACTGTTTCCGGAACCTCTCTCTTTCCACCAAATGCCACGAAAGGAACTGCCCGTATGATCAAAGTAACAATAGCTGCAACTGCTATGATTGCGACGGAATGTAACATTTTTTCTTAACTCCTAATAATATGATTGCGGCAATGGTCAATGCAGGTAATAAAAAGGTGTCTGCGCCCAGTACCAGTAAACACAGAACTCCGACAACGCCTCCGATGACTGCCGGTTTATGTTCTTTCGTATCCATCCACTGGTTGACTACTATAACTGTGAATAATGCCGTCATGGAAAAGTCAATTCCCGTAGTGTCGATTGGCAGGACCCTTCCGGCCAGTGCACCTACACAGCTTCCCAGAATCCAATAGCAATGATCCAACAGAGAAATGTAGAAGCTGACCCGTTCCTCACGCATTCCCTCAGGAACTTTCAGATCACATAACAGAGAAAACGTCTCATCCGTAAGGGAAAAGATCATATAAGGATATGTTATACCCATTTTTTTGAAATTTTCTACAAAAGAAAGTCCGTAAAATATGTGTCTGCCATTGACAAACAACGTCATGATCAGTGTATACCACAGACTTGCTCCCGCCGTCAGCAAGGTGACCAACACAAACTGCATGCTTCCCGCATACACAAACAAGCTGATAAAAAAGGCCCACCAGAAGCCGTATCCTGCATCATTCAGCATCAGTCCAAAGGCAAATCCCAGGAAAAGATATCCCAGCATGACTGGTATGGACTGTACGATTGCGTAACGCAGTTCTTTTACTTTACTTTCCATTTCGATTTTAAATCTCTTTCGTTGATTTTTTGTTTCCGACGAATTATTTTAGCATATCATTCTTGTGCAGACAATGGTCTGATATAGGTTCTCTTGTGCCTGGGAAAACTATGAGAAACACGCTTCGCGAGTTTCTCAAGTTATCGCGGCAGTCGCCAAGGTCTCGTGCAAGCACGGACTTTGGCTCGTTGCTCGCGTAAATTAAAAGAGATCAATATACAAACCGTATATTGATCTCTCTGCAATGAGACACGGGGGATTCGAACCCCCGACAACTTGATTAAAAGTCAAGTGCTCTACCGACTGAGCTAGTATCCCATAAATATTTATTTTTGCATATTAC
>NZ_QUIU01000014.1:0-931 GCF_003480225.1 Clostridium sp. AM34-9AC | reverse complement strand
GCGAGTTTCTCAAGTTATCGCGGCAGTCGCCAAGGTCTCGTGCAAGCACGGACTTTGGCTCGTTGCTCGCGTAAATTAAAAGAGATCAATATACAAACCGTATATTGATCTCTCTGCAATGAGACACGGGGGATTCGAACCCCCGACAACTTGATTAAAAGTCAAGTGCTCTACCGACTGAGCTAGTATCCCATAAATATTTATTTTTGCATATTACAAATGCCCAGAACCGGAATCGAACCAGTGACACGAGGATTTTCAGTCCTCTGCTCTACCAACTGAGCTATCTGGGCATTTTAGATCTGAATTTTCACTCAGATCTTAGTAGCGGGGACAGGATTTGAACCTATGACCTTCGGGTTATGAGCCCGACGAGCTTCCAGACTGCTCCACCCCGCGATATTATGTTGTATATGATATGTTTTCCTTTTCAAAAATATTCCTGAAAAAGAAAATGGATGGAGGTGGATTCGAACCACCGAAGCAAATTGCAGCAGATTTACAGTCTGTCCCCTTTGGCCACTCGGGAATCCATCCATATGGAATTGTATTCCATAAAGCCGATGATCGGACTCGAACCGATAACCTGCTGATTACAAATCAGCTGCTCTGCCAATTGAGCCACATCGGCGTAACATTTAAAACCGTTTTCACTAGAAATGGGGCCTATAGGGCTCGAACCTATGACCCTCTGCTTGTAAGGCAGATGCTCTCCCAGCTGAGCTAAGACCCCACAAGGATTAAAATCCTTTAACGACCCAGATCGGACTCGAACCGACGACCTTCGCCGTGACAGGGCGACGCTCTAACCAACTGAGCCACTGGGCCATTCCTGAAGATAACAATTTGTACCTTCAAAACCGAACACTGAAACTCTATCTCTTATACCTTAACTTACATCCTTTTCCTATCCAAAACCTTTGGTCAAGCC
>NZ_QUIU01000013.1:46423-107636 GCF_003480225.1 Clostridium sp. AM34-9AC | reverse complement strand
CTGGAGTGCTGACCAAAAGCGTTTTGTCTACAGTCTGAGCACTGTGTGTTTCCACACAGTGCCTTGTACTTTCTGTTATATAATCAGAAGATCCGTCGAACTGCCAATACCTTCTTGTAATCCGCATTAGATACGATGATACCGGTCTTGGCGGTAGATGCATGAACGATCTGGCCGTTACCGATATACAGTGCCACATGGCCGGAGTAACAGATCAGGTCACCTGCCTGTGCATTGGCAAGTCCGTCAACCGCAGAACCCTGGCTGCGGTCTCCAGAAGAGGAATGAGGCAGACTTACACCGAAGTTAGCATATACACTCATTACAAATCCGGAACAGTCGGTGCCGTTGGTCAGGCTGGATCCGCCGTATACATAGGGGTTACCAACGAACTGTAATGCATAGTCGGCAACTGCGGTACCCATCTCGCTGTCTCCGCTGGCCGCATAAGTAACTGCGGGAGCGCTGCCGGAAGAGCCAGAACTCTTGCTGCTTGTGGCTGCCTTGGCTGCCGCTGCGGCACGTGCTCTTTCTCTCTCTTCTTTCTCCTTTGCCAGACGCTTTGCTTCTTCCTCTTTGGATTCTGCTTCTACGAATTCCGTATGCAGGGAAACAAATTCTGTAGAGACCCATCCAAGACCTTCCTCGGTATCTACCTGTACCCAGCCATCGGTCTCATCGGATACTACCAGATCGTCCTCCAGAGGAACCAGACCCAGCACCGATGCTTCCAGCGAAGGCTCGGTACGAACTTTCAATGTGGTGGTGTTAACGGTTGCCAGTCGGGTTCCTACCTTCTTGGCAAGTTCTACTGCTTCGTCGCCAGTCACACAGTACTCGGCTTTTACATAACCGGTTACGGAACCGGAAGAAATCTGATACCAGCCGTTCTCTTCGGAAATGAAGAGGCCAACGGAATCGTCATACAATTTACCGACGATCTCACCTTCCTCACTGGGCAGGCTTCTTACATTTACATAATCATTCACCTGTGCGATTACCAGATTCTTGAAGGACTCCTCCTCAGATGCTTCCGGGGTAGTATCCATCTGATCGTCACGGATCACAGTCTCAATAATGCTTTCAATCTGTTTCGTGCTGTTGGTACCTGTGGAAAGGCTCTCCAGCTTGTTGCCCTTTGCCAGGGTCAGCTCGATACCGCCGCTGGGCAGTACAGATGAAGATGCTGCTGCATTTGCAGTGATATTCATTCCGGAAAAAGCCATAACCGCTGCCATGGTGCAAACGGTAATTTTTACAGATTTACGAACCATTCTATCCTCCTGAAACTCTTGGAGCTGTCTCAATTTCTTAACTTATTTCTTTACATTTTCAAATCATTTGTTACGAATTTGTTACATCCGTTAACAAATATATCACGCGAACTCCCATTTGTCAATATAGTGAATTAATTGTCAATGTTGTCAAAAATTCCCATTTCATGCGGGTTTGCGGTGTTTTTACATAAAAAGAGCCACCATCCAGGTGACTCTTTTCTTTAAATATTCTTCGGTTTTCTTCCGAATTTCTTAATGAATCTATTACTAATCTGTGTCTGTTAACGAAAACGGTTGCAGTAATTTCCCGCGCTGACTGCTGCATTGGCACCGTCTGCCACCGCTGTTACGACCTGGCGCAGAGGTTTCTTACGGATATCTCCGGCCACATAAATGCCGGGGCGGCCGGTCTCTCCGGTCTCATCCGCAGGGATATAACCGTCTTCCCCGACTGCTACCAGTTCCCGCAGCAGTTCCGTGTTGGGATGGATGCCTACAGCGATAAAGATGCCTGCTGCCTCCAGATCTTTTTCCGCTTCTGTCTTCACATTTTTGATACGCAGCTTTTCCACCATGTCCTCGCCACAGATTTCTGTAACCACATGGTCATAGAGAATCTCCACATTAGGGAGACTCTTTAATTCCTCCTGCAATACCATAGCCCCCCGCAGACTATCTCTTCTGTGGATCAGATACACCTTTTCGCAGGTTCTTGCCAGATAGATGGCATCTTCCAGTGCCACGTCACCGCCGCCGACCACAGCCACCGTTCTGCCCCGGAAAAAGGCACCGTCACAGGTAGCACAGTAGGATACCCCCATGCCGTTCAATTCTTCCTCGCCGGGTACTCCTAATCTGGCATGTTCCGCACCGGTGGCAAAGATCACCGTACGGGTCTCCAGTTCCTGGTTGCCCGCATAGACGCATTTGTAATCGCCTCGTTCTTCCACACTGTGTACCGTAGCCTCCAGGAACTCCGCTCCCAGTTTCTCTGCATGATGCCGGAACGTCATTCCCATATCGAATCCACTGATGCCGGGAAGTCCCAGATAGTTATCCACCTCATAGGTATTGAGGATCTGACCGCCGCTCATGGGCTTTTCTTCTATAATAAGTAGATTCAGTCCCGCTCTCTTACCATAGACTGCAGCTGACAGCCCTGCGGGACCGGAGCCGATAATGATCAAATCATACATAATTTTTACTCTCCTTTTGTCCAGTGTAGCAGTTCCCCTATGGAAAAGCAAGTCCATCTATGCTACACTCGTTTTACAGGTTTTTAGCATCCGGCACTGTTTTATCTCCAAAGGGTGCCGTAGAATTCAGAAAGGATACTTTACATGAATACAATAAAGAACGCACCGTTGGCTCTTGTCACCGGTGCCTCCCGCGGCATCGGTAAGGCCATCGCAGAAGCCCTGGCCGAAGCCGGCTACCATCTGATCCTCACCTGTAGCCATACCTTGCCAGACCTTCAGGAAGTGGCTGCCTGTTTAGAAGAAAAATATGGCATCACCTGCACCGCCATGGCTGCGGACGCATCGGAACCCGCTGCCATCAAAAAAATTTTTGCCTCCCTGGACCATCTGGATGTACTGGTCAACAACGCCGGAATCTCTTACATTGGTCTGCTCACGGATATGAGTGTCGAAGAATGGCAGCATGTCCTGAATACGAACCTGAGCTCCTGCTTCTACACCAGCCGTCTGGCAGTGCCTCTGATGCTGCTGAAGCACAGCGGACGCATTATCAATATTTCCTCCGTCTGGGGAAATGTGGGAGCTTCCATGGAAGTGGCTTACTCCGCCTCCAAGGGTGGTGTGAACAGCTTCACCAAAGCACTGGCCAAGGAGCTGGCTCCCAGTAATATCCAGGTCAACGCCATCTCCTGCGGTGTTATTGATACTGCCATGAACCACTGCTTCTCCCCCGAGGAAATGAACGCCCTCCGGGAAGAGATTCCCGCCGACCGTCTGGGCCAGCCGGAGGAAGTCGCAAAACTTGTCCTCCAGCTCATCCAGGCGCCAACCTATCTCACCGGACAGATCCTTACTCTTGACGGAGGCTGGCAATAACACTCTCCACCGATTCTCCCGGTACCAGTGATGCCACGATCCGCTCCATCTCTTCTTTGGATCCAGCATCCCGGCACCGGAGGATCAGATGTTCCTTCTCCGTCTCTGTCAGTGCCGCATAGCCTTGCATGGCCTGTTCATTCATCGCCAGCGCCATGCCGAATCCTACCGGCAGTTCATTCAAGGGAAACGCTTCTGTTCCGCCGCTTCCCCCAGTCAATCCATCCATTGCAAACTCCTTTCCCGCGTTCTGCGAAGATGCCTCATTTTACAGGCATCCTGTTTTTGCATAACAATCGTGCACTTGATCGATAACATAATTTTGCATATGTTATCGATCAAGTGCTACTGTTTAGTCTGTGCAGGAGGAATCTGCGATATACAAAACGAAAACTTGGTTTCTGTCTGTCAGGTATCCAACATTATTTTCCGGCAAGATATTCTCTCATATGTTCTCTGATATGCTCGAACTGTTTTCTCGTATGAGAATTTTTCGACTCAAAATTCATCAGTCGATCCAGATACCCCTGTCTCTTCACAATACGGCAGCTCTCGGGATAGACCAGCTCGTACACCAGTGAAATATGTCCCACCACATTATCCACCGCTGTTTTCTTCAGGGAACGCAGCACAGCGTGCTCCTCATCAAAGCTCTGCAACACTTCCGGTGTCACTTCCTCCTGATATAATACCTCGGTGTCCACATTGTAGATCTCTTCCAGAGGGAATTCCACATTGACCTTCAAGATATCAATCTTATCCGCATCCCGTAAGATATGGCAGAACATTGCCGTACGTTCGTCCAGTCCCTCCGGAATCCGGTAGGCGCTGTGATAAAACACCGCCGTCCACAGAAGTTCATCGTAGGAAGCATCTTCTACGAAATCCCGGATACTGATTCCGGCATCTGCCTGAATTTCCTCGGGCAGGCTTTCTTCGCTTCCGGAAGCAAGTCCGTGTTTCTCTTCCCAGACCTTACCAAATAAAATCCTTGCTCCGTATTTCGCATGATCGATGGAATCTGCATCGGTGAAGGTACCATATACCCGCTGCTGTTCAAAGCGTCCCACATCATGGAGCAGTCCGGTCAGCCACGCAATGTCCACCTCTTCCTCCGGAAGGTCCAGAGATCTGGCGATCTGCTGACACAATCCGCAGACCCGGTAGGTGTGTTCTATTTTCAGGCGGATCATGTCCCGGCTGCTGTCATAACGGTCCGTGTATTCCTGAAATGCTGCCAGTGCTTTTTCTCTGTTGATCTTCATTGTTCGTTGCCTCTTTTGCCTCTTATCTCTTATATCATGTTTCATGACTCATGACCTGTTCGGTTTTTTCAAATCCATTCCTTCTTATCTGATGGTTTTTGTCTCTGTCAGGCCTTTTTCTCTGTCGACGATACATAGGCCAGCTTGTATACCGCTACACAAATCACTGCAACCACCATCAGCAATCCCAGCTCCAATGCCCATGTAGGAATCGTGGAGGCACACACCACAGTCAGAAAGTCCACTGTAAAATGCAGTCCGAAGGCTGCTGCCAAATGCAACTTTCTGCCTGTCTTCACCGCACTGTATACAAGAATCGACAACGCGATCTGCAGGGCGATCGCACTGATCCGCTCCACCGGTGCGAGGTAGAACTGGTAAGCCGGCGTGGTCCAGAGAACAGAGAGCTGATGGTAGGTTACCTCCTGTTGTGCGGGCTCCAATGCCGTCATAGTCTTCTCCATCAGGCCACCGTTAATCATGGCTGCGGTAAGGAGATTGCTCATAGAAGACATACCAAGGATCAGAAAAGCCTCAATGCCGCCATGTCCGGCGCCGTACATCAATGCATTTTCCCGGGTAAGGTGTTTTTTCAGGCAGAATTTCATGGCGATCCACCGGCCGCACTCCTCAAAAAGTGCTGCTGCAAGCCCACCGTAAATCGCATACAGCCAGATATTGTCCCGGATCACGTCTCCGGTCACCGTCAGCACAATGGCATGACAGATCTGCTCTAAGATCATGGCAAAGCCCACGAAGATACCGCAGCCGATGAAAAATGCCGGCACCCACGCCTTTGTCTTCTTATAGATAAAGATACCTAAAAATATGGGTAAACTCACGGATAATAGCAGAGATATCACCATTCCCAACATGCTTGCACCGCTTACGGTTCCCCAGATCATTGCTGTTTCCGTTACACTCTCAACTGCCATATATTCTCCTATCTGAGCGCCACGGGACGCTCTGCGCACTTGTTATTTCACCGTCTGCTGCCGTTTATATTCACCGTTCCCTCTTGTAAGATCCTCCGGAAAAAAGTAAGAAAACCTTCCTCTACCGCCACCCGGTCAACCGCTGTCTCAGGCAGATCATAGAAATATTTTCCGGTTCCGGGATCCAGGGAAATGCTGTCCAGCGGAAACCCCTCTCTGCGGATGCTGCTATGGGGTACATCCGTCAGCCAGAATTTCTCACTTTCCATGTCAGGCTCCATCGCCTCATATACATGTTCCTCATCCTGCACATAGCAGATAGCATTGCGGTATTTTGCCGTAAGCCTTCCATAGCGTTTGACCAGTCCGATATAGTGCTCCAGCATCTGCTCATCCGTCAGATACACACCATTCACCGTACGCACATGTACCCCGGGCTGGACCGCCTCCGGGACATCTTCAAAATACAACCCGGAATCACAGGAAAATACAGGCATACGAAAAGCTTCATAATAAGCATGGACCTTCTGCCTGGCATTCTCCAGAGGCGTATTGCCTGTCTCCGGGACATCGGGAATTTTCATCCCCTGTGCCCGCAGATCCTGCAGACTGATCAGTTCAATGCCAAGTCCGGCTATGCGGTTCTGCATGGCAGCTGCCTTGGCTGGATTGCCGGTACCGTATAACAGTTTCATAAGCAATGTCCTGCTTCCTTTCCGGTCAGATCAGTGCCGGTGTCTGTGCCAGGACAGAGATAATCGCAATCGCCGCCAAAATCACAACAACTACCACTACTGCAACAATGATCTTCTTTTTCATATATGATACCTGCTCTTTCTAAACCTTTTATGTTTTTGCATTCCATGAACTAATGATGACATATTTCAAGGACATTTTCAAGGATTATGAAAATATTCGAGATGGCTCCACTTTCTCGCCCGGCCAGGATTTTCTGAGTGCCGCATAGGAAACCAGGAAATTGGCAAGCCAGCCGGCCGGCACGGCAAGCCAGACAAAGTCAATGCCAAAACGCGGTGCACAGATCAAAGCCACAGACAGGCGAATCGCAAGGTTTACCATATTGGCAATGAGGAATGGCCGCATGATTCCCAGTCCGCGAAGAACTCCATCGGTCGCCATTTTAATCCCCATGAAGATAAAGAAGTAACCAAGCCATCTCATATAATCTCCTGACACCTGATAGGCCAGAGCTGTTCCGTCTTTTCCAAGAAATAACGAGGAAATCTGCGTGTGCAGCGTTTCAATGACAAGGAAGGCAAGTGCCGCAAAGCACACGTCCAACAACAATGCCGCATGATAGCCTTTTTTGATGCGTTCGGTTCTGCCTGCCCCAAGGTTCTGGGAAACATACGGCGAAACTGCATTGCCGATGGACACGAAGATCAGGGAAAAAACATTCTCCACCCGCATCGTCGCCGCATATCCTGCAAGTGCCTGTGTGCCGAAGGGATTTACCACTGCCTGTACGATCATCATACCGATCGACACGGTAGACTGCTGCAAGACCGAGGGCACTGCGATCCGAAGCATCGAGCGCAGCTTGCGCCCGTCAAACCACTGAAACGGGCTTTGGTATCGCCGCATCCGGTATAAGAAAATCAAAAGTGAAAAAACAGCGGAAATTCCCTGGGCAATCAGGGTTGCAAGCGCTGCACCGAATACACCAAGCCCCAGACCGGCTACCATCCAAAGATCCATCACAATATTCAGGATGGATGAAAAGATCAGCAGTCCCAGCGGAATTTTTGATTCACCGATGGAAGTGAACATAGTGGAGAGAATATTGTACATGAATAAAAACGGAAAACCCACAAAATAGACCCGCAAGTACAGTACCGCTTCGTCCAGAATATCGGCAGGGGTCTGCAACCCGCTCATCATCGCATTGGAAAAGCAAAAGCCAAAGACACCAAGGAGGATGCTCAGAAGCAAAAAGCTGATCAGTGACGTAGACACAATGGTTTTCATTTTGCCATACTCTTTTGCGCCGAAATAGCGGCTCACAAGCACACCAGCACCGACACCGGCACCCAGTGCCACACAAATGAAAACATTCGTCAGGGCTGCACAGGCACCCACCGCTGCCAGTGCAGAGGAACCCACAAACTGACCGACGATAATGGAGTCAGCCATATTGTATACCTGCTGAAAAAAGCTGCCGAGAATCATCGGCATTGCAAAAACCGTCAGCGCTTTCAGCGGTGCATCGGTAATCAAATACTCATCTTTTGACATGATCATATTCCTCCACAGTTCCTTCAGCATTCTTCCATGGCTTCTTCAACTCGTTCATCTGCATCTTCTGGAAGTTGGATGGCATCCAGCTTTCGCGTGAAAAGTTCAATCATCGCAGGATACTGATTTGTAATTGGGTGACTAAACCGATAAAACTGCGGCACACCTTCTTTCTTTATATGCAGCAATCCCATTTCTTCAAGCTGTTTCGATGCCCTTGATATAGAAGCAGGTGTCAGTTCCAAGTTCTTCGCGGCTTGACTTGTAGATAGTTCCTGTTCGCCTCCAATCTTAACTCTTTTTGAGTTAAGATACAATATTTGAGTTAAGAACAGTTGAAAATCAACATTATCAAATATTATTTTTACGCAAAAAAAACCGATGCAACATGAGCATTACACCCACACTGCACCGGAACTTGTTTTTTGCATCCGTTTCCAGAATCACCGGCACGCCCAGCCGGTTGCCCTCGGCAAAGGCAACATCCAGCACCTTTCGCATATAGCCCTGCCGCTGATATTTCTCCCGCACACAGACAAGCCCAACGAAAATGTAGGGCTTCCTTTCCTTGTCCATGCGGTCTTGCAGGGAAGCCCCTCCCCGCTTGATAACGATACCAAACTGCAGAAGGCGCTTCATGTCCGATACTGCTTTTGCGGCATACCAATATGCCGCCCACTATTATCTGACCTTCATGCAGAAATCACAGCGGTCATTTCCACGCCCCAGCGTCATGCTTCTCTCCCAGATCAGCTTCGGATGCAGCCCGGTATAGCTGATGTCATCACTGTCGCAAAAGCAGCAGCACAGCTCCGGGCAGCCGTATTCTGTGCAGGTGTCATGATAGGGACACTTCATCATATCCACACGCCAGACGCCGTTACCGGTCTGCAGTTCTTTTGGGGCAAAGCCCGCCGCCGGGCCGAAAACGCTCCGGGTGGATTTGACAAAAATGCCGGGAACAAGGCGGTAAAGCCCCGGTATGTGCAGCAGGGCGGCAAGCTGTTTGTGGCTCGTTCTCGCCAAGCGCTCCACATAGTCGTGAACGGTTTGCAGTGCCTCCTCTTTCGGCATGACCCGCTGCAAGGTCTCGTAGGCCGCAATGCCCGGCAGGATCTGCCGCTTGAGGTGGTATTGCTTTTCCTTGCTTGCATCTGCATTTTCAGCCAGCAGCGCACTCAGGCGCATATCGAAAGCGGTGTTCAGTTCCTTTGCCCGCGCGGGAAAGCGCTGTGCCGCAGTCTCCCGGAAATCACGGGAAAGATAGGTTTCCTTCCTCTTCATCGTCCGTTACCCTTTCTTTTTGTATCCGCAGTCGCAGTAGGGCCCGCCGGAGGCAAGGGTGTACTGCCGCACAAAATTTGTCACGCCGCCCGCTTCGCTCATGGTGTAGTCCAGACGGCATAAAGCAGGGGTCAGGTCGTACAGCCCCAGCTCCTTCATCAGCACACAGATGCCGCACTTGGTAAAGCGTCCCTCGTAGCCGCTGCCATCCGGGTATTCGTAAAACTCCATGTTCCACGAATAGGGGTTGCGGTCGGCGGCTTTCAGAGCGGCAGTGGCTTTCATGGCAGCGATATCCTTTGCGGTGAACTTGCTTTTTCCGCTCTTACGGCAGAACCACTGCATGGGTGCTGTCATCATCGCCTTTGCGTAGTAATCCGTCAGGCGGTCTACCGCCGGGCGCTGCGGCATGGAGAGAATGAACGCGCCGAGCATTGCGCAGTTGACGATGTTCATCTTGAAGCGGTCCGATTTTTCAAACTCCGGCAGGTCTGCAATGATTGCTTTGTACTTCGGCTTTGCTTTTTTCGTGATCGCTTGTGCCGCATCGGCATCATAGCCGAACACCGCCGTCAACTGCTTTTGGAATGAGCCTGCAAACAACGCCCACATTCCCATTGGCATACCCATGTATTTCATTGCACTGCCTCCTTACATTCTCCGCATTTTGCCTTCTCCCGCAGCAACACCAGCCCCAATACCAAAACCAGCAGGTGTCCAGCGGATTCCGTGCCGTGATCGATCTGATCCAGCGGCCACGGCAGAAGCGTGAAGAGATTTCCCACAATCCCCGTAAAAACGATGGGGTTGCAGAAGGATGCCAATATCCGCTGTGCTGTGTTTTTCAGCGGGAGCATCCTTTTCCAGATCATAACGAGCATCACGACGGAAAGAAGTACATCACACAGGATATATGCTGCCAGCAGCGGCGCGGCGTTGCAGTAAAACACCTTGTTGGCAATTTCAGCTGCCGCCTGCATATCGCCGTATTTCTCAAAGGTAAACTTGAAGATCAGCGCCACATTCATGAACATAGCATGAACATAGCCCCAGCAGACCGTGCCGGTGAGATAGGCGATTTGAAACAGCTTGACCCATTTCTGCTGCTTCGGTTGGGTGAGGCGTTGCTTCAAAAGCTTCCACATCTGGTGAAAACCGATGTAATAGAGTGCCGTTCCGAGAACACCGCAGATGATGCTGACCACCATGCGCCATGTTGCCATATCAAGATAGGCGACCTTGACCATCAGCCCAATGGATTCTGTGCTTTGGCTTTTCCCGGTCGCCGCAAATAAAAAGTCGCCGATCACATATAAAAGGCATCCAATCATACCTGCGATGAGTGCTCGTTTTTCTTTGCTCATTTTCATCGCTTGCCTCCAAATCCGATCTTCACGATCTGCATTTTCATCATGCCGTCACCGACCCTTGCATGAAAAACAAAACAGCGGGAGCATTCCGATTTCCCAATGTCTTAAACTTCATTGTCTCTCCTTTCCTCAGTGAATAAAAGCCGTCATAAGGACCGCCAACACCGCTGCTATACCTGCCATACCCACCGTGCCGAAAAGCCACTTTTTCCGCTTGTCTTTTGCAGTAATGTAGGGCTTCAGATCTTCTGTTCCGGGAATCGTCCATGCGTTCGTGTGCCCCACCCAGTAGCCATCGATCAAAAAGCGGTCAATGAGATTCATAACGGACAAGATGACAAGCAGCTGCCAGAAGCCCGCCGCAAAGCCTTTCGCACCGTTTATCCCATAGACACAGACCAGCACATAACCAATATAGCCGGGAATACAAACAGCTTTGAAAAGTTGAGAATTGCGCTTGATTTTCTCGTGTGTCGTAAGTCCCAGCTTCACGCACCGCTGCTGCACTGCCGGGCTGTAGAGATGCACCATCCCAACAGCCCCCTTGCGGATGCCCACAGCACAGACAAGAGCCAGCAAAGCCCCCAACCCAAGACCTTCCAGAATCACCTGTAAAAGCATTACTTATTCCTCCTGTATCCGTTTTCATCCCGGTATTCGGGATGTTCCTTTACGTATGGATCCTTATCGCCGCAGATGGTATAGTCGCATCGGCAGCCGTCCACGCAGGTGGTCGTCCGCACGAGCTTTGCATGGAGCAGTTCCATGGACGCATAGTCCACATTGCACAGGGCGGGCATAATGTCCGCAAATCCGAACCGCTTAGCAAATTCCGCCGCCGGACACGCCGTAAATTCATAATAGATGGGCTTGCTGTTTTCGTAAGGTGCAACATCCATCTCGTAATCATGCCATGTGTCACAGTGCTTTTGAGCGGTACTGAATGCCCGATACATCAGCTTTTTCCAGAATGGCTTGTTGCCGCCTGTCAGCCGATAGGCACTGCGAATGGCTTCTTTTCGCTCCATGTTTCTTCCTCCAGATACCAATAATCATATGGCCGTTTCCGGCATCATTTTTTCAAAATATCCGTAATTTTCTTGAAATCCTCGCGCGCCTCCTTGAATATTGGTAGCATACAGTAGCAATGCACCATCTTCGGGCGGGCGGACACTGTATAGGGAACCTTAGCGCGTTTGCAGGCCTCCTCAAAGTCTGGCAACGCACCGTATAGCACCTCATCCGCAGAATAGAAGAAGTGAATATCGCCAACGCCGGTAAAATCCCCCCGGGAGCCGGAGAGCATATAGTCCGGCACATTCTTACAGCCATGCCGCATAAACTTTTCCACCGTCACCATAAAGGCATAATCGATGGAAACGTCTCTCTCATTCAATGCCTTCATCCGCGATTTTTCGCCATCGTTCCATGGCACTTCGCCGGGTGATACGGCAACGATATGCCGTGGCTGCGGCAATGGCTCCGGCTGCGCATTATTGTGCGCTGCGATTCCAAGAGCCAGTGCGCCGCCGGAGGAAAAGCCACTGGTGCTGACATTTCCACCGCCGTACAATTCGAGCATTCTGCGGTAGCATTCATAGACCATTTCGTAGGTTTCGGTGATACAATGCTCCATGCAGAGCGGGTAGAACGGAAACCACACATCGCAGCCGGTCTCACGGCACAGCTTACGCATGACTGGCAGATCGCCCTTGTCCGGGCCGATCACCATACCGCCGCCGAAGAAATAGAGGATGGCGCGCTTTGACGGATTCGGATTTTCACGTACGATCAGGCATGGAAAGCCGTTGACTGTAATCGTCTCATAATATGCCTTGTGGTCGGTCGGCGTAAAAACGCCTCGATGTCGGTTCTGCTTTTCAATTTCCTTTCGCAGTTCGTTCTCTGGCAATGTGAAAGACTTTTTCACTCCGGAGAGTCTATACACTGCCCGCAGGATGGATGCAAAAATGCTCATGGCTTTTTTTCCTCTCATTTCCGCGCTGTAACGCACAGCCACCCCTTTTTGTTTTTGTGGCTCTGGATCTTACAAAATCCTGCTTGCTCCAGATATGCTTTCAGTGCAGTGTCCGTGTAGATGGTCATACCATTGATAATTTGTGTCCATTTGTCATCTTTTGCTGTTTCGCCGTTTGCTTCATTGCAGATGAAAAAGATCCCGCCGGGCTTCAGCACCCGATAGACCTCTCTGAAATTCTGTGCAAGCTCCGGCCAGAAGTAGACCGTTTCAAAGGCGGTCGCCACATCGAACTGCTCCGCTTCAAACGGCAGCTCTGTCACGCTTGCCTGTTGCACGTTGCACCGTCCTGCCGCAATGGCTCTGGCATTGACTTTTCGCGCTTTTTCCACGCTGACGGCTGAGTAGTCGATGCCCTGCACCCTGCCTTTGGGACACAGTTTCAACAGCGTTTTAATGTTCGCTCCACCGCCGCAGCCGCAGTCCAGTACCATGGCATCCGGGGCAGGCTGCAAAAATTGAAGTCCCCACGCTGCCATTGCGCTGTGTCCGAAGTTCATCATGGCAACCATGATCTTCCCGCCAAGTCCTACGGGCTTTCGGGTGTTTTCAAAGAATGACATATCACACCTCCGATTTCACACATTCTGCATAGGTCAGTGGGAAGGACGCTTTCAGCACAGCACTTTTTCGCACCCTCCACCCGTTCTGCCGCAGAAAACTCAGATACTCCTCACTCGTCCACCTGCTATGCAGAGGGAATCCTACCAATCTCATAAAATAGGCTTTGATCCTTCCTCTAAGTGAATTTTCCGCGTGCGTAAAGGTTGGCGCGATCAACACACCATCGTCCTTCAGCACCCGTTTGATCTCTCGCAGTGATTTCTCTGGCTGCGACACGATGTGCAATGCGTTGGATACGATCACCACATCAAATGAATTGCCTGCGTATGGCAAAGAAAACATATCCTGCACGGAAAAATGCAGCTTCGCAGAGCAATTTCCCCGCTTGGCTTCTGCAATCATTTTTGGAGAGGCGTCCGTCGCCTCAATGCATGCCGCTACTTTTACGATATGCTTGGCGATCAGTCCCGTTCCTGTAGCCAACTCCAGCACTGTTTTGTCTTTCACGACCGGACGGATCAGCTCATATATTTTTTCGTATGCTGCCCTGTCTTTTCGCATAAAGCAGTCATACAGACCTGCATTTCTGTCCCAGAAATTCTTGTGATCTCGCATTGCCGTCTCCCTTTTATAGTTAGACCACTCTAACCAGCACGCGCAGATCTGCAAGTTAGGTTCGGTTAACTCGTGTGTTTAAGAAAAGCCGCATTTCTGCGGCCTTTCGCCTTATTAAATAACTTCCTCCATGCACTGCACACCAGCGTTTTCAGCCACTGAGGATAACGATTCTCAATCTGCTCCTTGTGGAAACAGCCAAAATCTATTTTTTGCACCGTTGCGGTAGCCTTTGTTTTTTGTCTATATTATACCGTGCTTGCTTCTGATTTGCAATGGTATAGTATTCTATTTTGTAAACTTCCTCTGTCACATCTACAAAAAAGTCTGTTATATATACATCAGGATAAAGTTCCCGAAGGTTAATTTTCTTCATTATGTACCTCCATTTCGATTCACGGGTGATTGACGGGTGAATCGAATGGAGGCGGAGACCGACACCGGCAGACAACCGGGTCATCTCCGAAAAAATGGCAACAAAAAACGCCAGATTTCCGTGAGGGAAAACTGGCGCGCCAAGAACAGTCATTATTATACTGAATTACATGGAACGATAATGCCGATGCAATGTTATACTTGCCCGGAGGAGGAGCAATGCTTTTTTTTACTGATGTAGATCATGTGAGCTTTGAAAAAGCAAACGAGACACGGCAAAATAACCTCCAATCGGCTACCGTGTCCCTGCAAGTCGTCATTGGTTTGTGTAGACGCAAAGAAACGGCGGCTCTGAAAATCAAAGCCGCCGAAATAGAATAGGCGCGTGAAAATATGGCTGCTCTGCGACGGCTTTTTTTCTTTGCCGTCGTCCGGCAGATTATTTTAGAAATTATCTATTATCATTTTTTAGGTATAATTGTTCTCTTGTAGATCATATATGTTGCCACATAGTAGAAAAAGTAGACTACTAATAGCAAACATACGGTAAGGACTGTTTGCTGTATTCCAGATATGATAGAAGCTATCTGCAAAACTCCATTAACGTCATTTATTATGCTGCCTGTCATTACCGGAAATAAAAGCAAATTAACTAAAGTCGCCGGAACAACAGGCACGAAATATAAAAGAAACAACTGCTTTTTCAACAAAGTTTTTTTCTGATGATTTGCGACACCAATATAATCCAGAGTAAGATAATCTTTTCTTTCCTTGTTTGCCCAGCTTAAAATTTGAACTGATAAAAGGGTACAGGCAATGGCAGCAGATACAAATGCAAAATAGAATAACGGCAGGACAGTATAAACAGCCATAGAAGCAGACTGATTACGAACTCCTGTTTTTGAAAGTATCTGCACACTTTTGTTTATGGCTTTTAAGTCCTCAATTTGTGTTAATGACAAAGCAGAAAGTGTCTTTACTACAAATACATTTTGCTGTTTGTACAAAGCCTTACCAACTTTATCGGGAACAATGATTAAAAACCCGTTCCCATTTCCATATGACTCCTGTTGCATAAAATCTTCACTGTATATACCTCCGAAGTGACAAATTGTGTCACCAATCAAAAGCTGTGTGTGTTCTTCGGTATATTTTTCAAAAGGAGCTATATTGGGAACAGTGCAATGTATGATATAAGTATTCCTATCAAGCACGACGCTGGATAATCCCAGCATATCACGCAAATTATTGTAATCACTTATACACATAAAAGTATCTGTTGTTTCGCTCGATATAGAAAAACCAAATTTCCCCTGCACTGCCCTTAATGTTTCTTGATAAAAGGAATTATCTTTATTTGTATATAAGGTATACTCATAACTGCTATCCAAAAGATTATTTTCTTTTAGATAAGATAGATATTTAGAAAAATCTGTATTTTCCTCGTTTGAAAAAAGGGCTATATCAAAAGCAACAGCGTCAACGCGTTTTTCTACCATAGTGGTAAAATAAACTCCCCAGTTAATCGACAATAATGTAACTGTTATTAGAATTGAAGCTCCTATCATCAAAAAAAACATGGAGCGCAGTTTAGTAGTAAACTGCCGATAAACAAACACCCTTATATTTGTATATTTCCACTTGTTATTTTTTAAGCGGGAAGTGAAATGGTTCAGCAAAACAGCAAATAAGCCGTATGTTGCCGTCGAAAGAAGAACAAGAGAAAAAAGCGTTGATCCGTCCGGCATATTCTTAAAAGCAGACATTGTAATAATCGCAATCCCAATTATTCCTAAAAGCAGAGGAATCAGAGTTGCGGACAAGCCATATTTCTTTTCTCTATTATCAGAATTATCATTGTCTAAGTATAACAAATCTCGTACATTGAACTTACGGATACTACGACTTGTGCTAATGGAAACAAAAGAAAAAATAGCTCCCATATATACTAAAGTTAATATAATTGCTTTTGATGAAAATTCAAAGTTAAAATAGTATATTGTCGCATACATTTGACAAATTACAGCTTTTAATATCTGATAAAACAGCGTGCCTATAAAAACCCCGATAATTAAGACAAATACATAGATAAAATAATTTTCAAACATGAACATTTTTGCAATATCATTATTTTCAACACCTAATAGCATATATAAACCAAATTCACGGCTTCTTTTCCTCACCATAAACACGGTAATATGTTTTACCAATGCACTTATCACAAGCACAACAAGAACACTTACGGTAATAAGAATTAGCGGAAGTATTGATTTCTCATTTATGATAGCAGCTATTTCCTCCGAAAATATAATCATATTAAATGATAATAGCAATGCAACCGTAATGACCATAGTGATTATATAAATCATATATTCAACAACCTGTTTTTTTGCATTTTGTAATGATAATTTCTTAGGCATGGTTATTCACCTCCAAATGCAGATATTTCAGAAAGAATTGTCTGATAAAAGTCATTTCTATTGTGCTGCCCCTTATCAATTTCCTTTTTTAGGTTTCCGTCCTTTATGAAAAGGACACGATTTCCAAAACTTGCTGAAAAGGGATCGTGTGTTACCATAAGGATTGTACTTCTATCCTGTTCGTTCAATTCCGCAAGCATACTTAAAAGCTGCTTTGCGGACGCCGAATCTAAAGCTCCTGTCGGTTCATCTGCTAATATCAATTTGGGATTGTTTACAAAAGCCCTTGCACAAGCACACCTTTGTTTTTGCCCTCCCGACACATGGGCGGGTAATTTACCAGCTATATCACTAATGTTCAGCCGTTGCATAAGTCGTTTGACAATTTTTTCTATTTCTTTCCCCGGAATCCCCTTTATTGACAGAGGAAGAGAGATGTTTTCCTCAATAGTCAATGGTTCCAACAAATTAAAATCTTGAAAAATAAAGCCAAGATTTTCACGCCGAAACGCTGCCATTTTAGCGGACGAAATAGTTGTCAAATCCTGTTCACCCAAATATATATGACCGCTACTTACGCTGTCTATTGTTGAAATACAATTTAATAGAGTTGTTTTGCCGGAGCCGGACGCTCCCATAATACTAACAAAATCTCCTGAGTTTACAGAGAAACTTACTCGATCAAGTGCTTTTTTTAGATTGTTTCTTGTTCCGTAATATTTTTCAATTTCCACTACGTTTAAAAGCATTTTAATGTCCTCCTTTAATGAAAAACCAATAAGCAAATTAACATACTGAATGGCTGATGAAGCAGATATATCCAGATTGTTTTGCTTCCTAAAACCGATAAGCAGGGTAATTTACGCTGGGCGTATTTTTGCCATGTATAATGTTTCATGAATATCTGATTAAAATAAAACCCGCATAAATATAAAAATATCCACGGAAAAATAGGAAAGTAGTCACTTGAATGAAACCCCTCATGCGGAAAGCCTAACGGTGTAAGTATTTTTATATTGTATAATAGATTTGGAACTTGAATTTGTAGCAAACCGGTTATTCCAATTTGACCAAATTGTATTTGTTTGCAAAGCAGGAACAGCAAAAAGCAGATTGCCATTCCATAGATAGCAGGGATTTTCTTTAATAGTTTTTCTAAAGGAAGCGTAAGAAGGATTGCACAACCCATAAAATTTAATATTCCAAACCAAATTGTTTGCGCGGGAATGACTACTAATGTAATAATTGAAATCAGCAGCCCCAAAAGATTAAATATGATTCCACGCCGTAAATTCTTTTCTTTTCCCCATACCCATACAAAACCAGAAATAAAAATGAATGTGCAGCATATCGCCTGTTGCCAGATATGGATTGCCGGAAGGCTATACCATGTTGGAGATTTTTCATACACAATATACACATCGTATAAAAAATGAAATATAACCATATTGATAATAGCAACGCCCCTTATCCCGTCAACAAAATAATACCGTATCTTTTCTTCTTGCATACTGTTATCCTCCTATCTAATGCCATAACAGTCCATATTGAGAAGTTCAATTACAACGACTTCCGGGCGATTGTTAAAACGGATGGGAATAATGCTGTTACCTAATCCACGGCTAACAATCATATTTGTACTGACACTTGTATATAGCCCTGCGTCATACTGTGGAAATAGCCCTTGATTGGGTGCGATCAACCCGCCGATAAATGGCAAACGGAATTGACCACCGTGTGCGTGTCCGCTTAAAACCAAATCAATATTGCAATGTACATAGCTTTCAAACAATTCTGGCCGGTGCGACAGCAAAATGGTGTAGCTGCTTTCATCATCAACAAGACTACTCAGCTTTGTTCTGACCATAGCTGGGGCTTCTCTGAATATATCTCCTTTTATGGTAAAATCAGGGTCAGAAAGTCCAATAAGCGTTATTTCTTCTGTGTCGTGTTTTAACTGTACAGCTTCATCTTCAAGCACAATTACGCCAATCGTTTTAAGTTCTATTTTGAGTTCATCATACTGTGACAGGATTGCTTCGTGGTTCCCTGTTACATAATAGACAGGCGCAATCTTAACCGCTTCTTTTGCAAAATCAAGAGCTACTCCAATATCTGTATGCCCTGCGTCCACTAAATCCCCCGTTATTGCAATAATGTCCGGTTTGCTTTCTGATAGCAATTCCAGCAACTTTCTATTGCCTTTCCCAAATTCTGCGTTGTGCAGGTCTGATACTTGTGCTATTCGGAACCCGGAAAATGCGATAGGAATACGGCTACTTGAAATTTTTATGTTACTTACCGTCAACGCTGTATTACCCCAGATCAAATAAACGAGTAGGGCAAAAAATATTGAGCTTATTACGCATAATTTAAGATGTTTTTTCATGTTTTCTCTTTTCCCATCCTCCGTAATTATCTCTGCCGTGCGACGGCTTTTTCTTTTGTCGCTGTCCGACAGATATGACTTTTTTTATTTTATGAATATCATATCAAGGAACGACAAATCCAGCATGAGTAAATCACGCATGTTTTCTGCGTGATTTACTCATGCACTTTTTTACTGTGTTCGATATACTGCTTCTGTACATTGAAAGGAGCGATCAATAATGAGTACACTATTAGAAGTAAAAGACATCACCAAAATCTATCCAAACCAGCCGAAACCAGGACTAGATCATGTTTCTTTTGAAGTAATGCAGGGTGAATTTCTCGGTATTATGGGAGCTTCCGGCTCCGGCAAAACAACGCTTTTGAATGTGCTATCCACTATTGATATTCCTACAAGCGGCAGCATCTGCATGGGAGAGGAAAAAATTCAAGAGCTTAGTCAAACACAGGCAGCCGATTTTCGTAAGAATAATCTCGGCTTTATCTTTCAAGAGTATTTTTTGTTGGACAGTCTGACTGTGCAGGAAAATATTGCAGTTCCCTTGACTTTGCTCCATGAAAGCGCAAAGACGATTGATAAAAAAGTGATGGAGCTTGCGGAGCTGTTTGGAATTGCTTCACAGCTGAAAAAATATCCCAGTGAATTGTCTGGCGGTCAGCGACAGCGTGTAGCGGCGGCTCGTGCTATGGTAAAACGCCCGCCGTTGATTTTTGCAGATGAACCCACCGGGGCATTGGACAGCAGTTCAGCAACGGAACTGCTCTTTGCCCTCTCAGAAGTCAATCAGGCTTTAGGAACAACAATTTTAATGGTAACACATGACCCGTATGCGGCAAGCTATACAGATCGCATTTTGTACTTTAAGGACGGGCATATCATTTCCGAATTGAAACGGTGTAACAGGGAACGCCGTGAATTCTATGAGGAAATCATGCAAGAAGCCGCCAGACAGGACGAAAAGCGTTAAGGGGGGTGACAACATGAAATTATCCGCAATCGCCTTAAAAAATCTGAAACGGAACTTTTCGTTTTATTCCCTGTACCTTTTTTCCGTTTCTTTTGTCTTGATGATTTACTTCTGCTTTACTTCATTTTCCATGAACCAGATAATCATGGAAAAAATATCTTCGGATGGCAGAGTGGAAACCATGTGCCGGACAGTAGCAGTATTCATCATGGCATTTGTCATTTTTTATATGTTCTATTCCAATAGTTTTTTTATGCGGCGGCGTATGAGAGAATTAGGGATTTATTCGCTACTTGGGTATCGAAAATCAACTATATTGAAATTACTGATTTTTGAAAATGTAATGATCTGCTTTGGCGGTATGATGCTTGGGATTCTGACTGGCAGTATTCTCCACAAAATCGTAATCGCCGGGATTGTGACCCTTTTGGGAATATCCGTAGATCAAAGCGCAATCCCTCTAATTTACCCGGCAGCAGTAAAGGCAATCCTTTCCTTTGTAATCGTCGTGCTGATTACACTTACACTTTCTAACGCAAGGCTGCTCCGAAAATCCACCCTGCTTGATTTGGTGCGACTGGAAAAGAAAACGGAAAAACCGATCCATCCCCATGCAATAACAGCGATATTGGGTGTCGGATTTCTCAGCGCAGGGTACGGCCTTGCATTGGACATTATGCGGGGAAAGCAGTCATTGTGGAATACCATTGGATTTTCTCCTATTGCCATGCTGACACTTTTTTGTGTTGTGGCAGGAACGATTCTGTTTATGTACTCATTCCTACCCTATGTCTGTCAGAAAATCCGGAAGAAAAAAAGCAGACTTTACCATGAAAATACCATTATTGTAGTGCCAAAGTTTATGCACCGCATCCGTTCTAATGCGAAATCACTGATTCTGCTGATCCTGCTGACAGCGGGGACGCTGGCGGTCTTTGGCTCGACGGTTCTTTCTATGTGGTATCCATACCAATCTTTCCGGCGCATTATCCCCTCTGCCATTGAATACCGAGTGACAAATGAGCAGGAAAAGGAAATCTCTTTGCAGGCTTTGCAGAAGGCTTGCGACGAACAGGAATACGAAGTTTATGAAACGATTATTTTCAAAGTAAAAGCAACTTCTGATCGTCTGCCGACAGAATACAGTATCAGTGAAGATAAGGGGCGTATTCCCGAATTTGAATGTATCAGCCGGACAGACTATGCCACCCTGCTTTCTCAGCAGGGAAAGAAAACGGATATTCCAGAATTATCAGATACGGATTGCATTTTAATCAAATACTATCCAGACCATGAACATTCTGACATGGGAGCCTCGTATCGTCTGGACTTTGGAACAGGAATAACCGATGTAACAGTAAAACAGACAAGCATTGATAATCCTATTGGCTTTTCAAACAGTGTTGGAACGCTAATTTTGTCGGATAACCTTTATCAAAAAATGCGTGACAGTACCATAGATAGAGTTTCGGTTATCAGTATTAATGGTGAAAAAATGCGCTCTAATGAAACTGCCTACACAGCTTTGAAAGCGTCTATGCCGGACAACATTTATCTGGCAAGCGCATGGCAAAGAGAAAGTACCTTTGTCCGCGATGCAAGTTCCACTTTTTTGCTAATTTGTTTTACTACGATTATTTTCTTAATTGCTACGGGCAGTATTCTTTACTTTCAAAATATTTCGTTCGTAACCTATGACAAACCGGACTATGAAATCATGCTGAAAATGGGATATAGTCACACAATGATTAAAAAATGTGTGCGTCGGCAGATACAGATTTATTACGTTATTCCCTATGTCATAGGATTGCTGCACAGCATTTTTGCGATGATTTGTTATAAGTCTGCACTGATGGACGATCTGCTCGGACGGAACAGCGCCGTTGTTGCACCGATTCTTCTGGCGGTGGCGATCTTCTCCATTATCTATGTTATCTATTACCAGTTAACGAAACGCTCCTGCTATATAATTGCCTTGAAATAATGCGGCGGCTGGCACTTTCATTGGTGTCAGCCGTTGGTTTATTCAAAAATATTTTAGAATAGTAACCTTGAACTCATTGGGAAAGGACAGTACAATATTAGAAAAGGAATGGGGGTGGAAAATACGAAAAGCACATATTTCTCAAGACAGATTATTTGTGTGTTGAATCAATTTGCCGTGATCATTTATCTCGGCTTTATAGCGTACAACGGACATTATATAGAAAGCAATCACCTTGTTCATTTTCTATCTTTGTCGCTCTTGTTTTTTGACGCGGCGTATATCTCATATAAGAATGTAAAATGTAATAAGGTTCTGAACCACTTTTCCTTATTGTTATTGTTGCTGGGCTGGCAATTCTTATTGTACCTGTTTGATTTCCGGCCAATATCCAAAGCGGTTTCCATGCTGTTGTTACCTGTCTGTTTTTATCAGTCAGCATATTTCATACAGACATTTTTATTTCAGAGTTCCGCCTATCGGGGGCAAAAAGCGCTGCTTGCTTTTTTGAAAATTTCCTGCGTAACAGCAATTATTTGCTTCTTCTTTTCAGATAGGGCTTTTTTCACAGCCTACCAACTGCAATTTTTTATCTCGACACTGGCTCTTGCTGTCGTTGGTATCATACAGAGAAAACGAATTGTCTTTGTGCTGAAAAGTCAAAGGAAACGTCTGCTTTTTCCACTGGCTCTTGTAGTAATTCCATTTGTAATATACCTTTTCGTTTTTCACAGGGAAGCGGAATATATGGCAAGCATGGGGAGCTACATCCCCGTTATGCTGGCATTTGTATGTATTCATAGTATCGTGTTCCAATACCATCCACAGCAGGTACAATTTTTAACGCTGTCAGGGGGATATATTGTTGCTCTGGTTTTTGTCGGATTGGTTGGACTTGTTGGAATGGCATATCTTTTTCAAATCCCACTTGTGGCAATTTTGATGAGTGTTTACATAGTGGTTCTGCTGGCACAGGTTTACAATATCCTTTTGTATGTGCGGATTTGCAGACAGCCGACCGACTATAATAACCCCACGGATCGTCAGCACTTTTACGCCTATTCACTGGAACAGATTAAACGGGAAGAAAACTTAAAAAAAGATTTTTCCAACTATTTGCACGATAATATTTTGCAAAACCTGCTTTCCATCAAAAACATGTTATGTAAAGCAGAGCAGCCAGAGATAAGGAGGTTACTTCTCGATACGTTGACAGAATTAAATGCTTCCATCCGT
Organism: Clostridium sp. AM34-9AC; assembly: GCF_003480225.1. Lineage (NCBI taxonomy): Bacteria > Bacillati > Bacillota > Clostridia > Eubacteriales > Clostridiaceae > Clostridium > Clostridium sp. AM34-9AC. The sequence goes on along the minus strand of NZ_QUIU01000013.1, from coordinate 84,583 downwards.
TTTCAAATGCAGACTTATCACCCAAATCTGGTAAAAAGTCTGACCTTAAAGGAGAATATTCAAAATCTGCTTGATTCAATGGAAGAAAACCATTCTGCAAATATTTGTTTGGACTGCGATAAAGATGTATTTCTTGTAGAGCCATATAATGTGCTCATCTATCGAATGATAAAAGAACTGGTAACAAATGCGTTAAAACATTCCTCCGCAACGACAATCGATGTGTTGCTGATGCAGGAGGACGGACGCATTACCCTAAAGGTGACGGATAATGGTATTGGGTTCAAACCGTTCACTTATAAGTCAGGTTCACATCAGGGGCTTGCTTCTATTGGGGAACAGGTCAGTTTATTAGATGGCACTATGAACATCCAACCCGCTACTGGCGGCGGAACGGCAGTTGTCATTTCTATGCCTATGAACGGAGGTGATTCGTATGAAAATTTTGTTGGTCGATGACCATATACTTTTTGCCAAAAGTCTTTCGATTGCCCTGTGTGATAATCCAGAGATTGAGCAATTTTCCAGTACAAAGGATATTCAAGATTTGGAAAAACAAATTGCCACAGAACTACCAGATATTTTACTGATTGACATTAACTTAGGAGGACTGACAGACGAGGACGGTTTAATGCTCACACAACATTTGTTGGAGCGTTTTCCAGATCAAAAAATAGTCATTCTCTCTGGCTATAATCTTCCTGTTTATCGCAAAGAAGCAAAGAGGATCGGTGCAAGAGGGTTTATCAGTAAGGATGTAGAACCAGATGAGTTATTGCACATTTTATTGACCATCAAAGATGGGGCAACACACTTCCCACGGGAAGAAGTATTTATAGAAGAGCTGACAGACGGGGAGAGAAAAGTTCTCGAATTGGTTGCATCAGGAGTCAGGCGCCGCGAAATCGCTGAACAGCTTTTTATTAGTGAACGAACAGTATCAAATCATTTGCAACATATTTTTGAAAAATTGCAAGTTAGCTCTACCGTTGAGATGATAACAAAAGCTATTAAGTTAGGATACATTGCTCAATCGGTAATATGAAATATAAAGTTTAGAACAAGCACATATCGCAATATTCCACAGGCAGAATATGAAATATAGAATGTATGTGGGTGATGCAATATGGCAAAAATCGAAGATTGCCCTGGCTTTGAAACCTTCGGTGCGGATGTAAAAGAAGCACGGAAGGCGAAGAACCTTGCACGAAAAGATTTAGCCGAAAAGGTGAACATTGATACAAGGTATCTTGCCAACATCGAAAACGAGGGCACGATCCCCAGCCTGCCGGTCATCATTCAGCTTGTAAAAATCTGCGGCCTGCCGATGGAGAGATATTTCAATCCAGAGGTCATGCGAGAGGAAAGCGAGCTGCGCCAGCGGGTCGGACAGAAGTTGAAACTCTGCCCGGAACAGTATTTGCCTATCGTGGAAGGCGCCATCGACGGGGCCTTAAAAATTGAAAAGCCGAATGAAGAAACGGAGGGTGTCTGAACATCCTCTGTTTTTCTTATTTTGCGGGCATTTTTGGACTTCTGCAACGCTTTATAAGTAGGGATAAGATACGGTATCACGGCGCCTCTGAATTTCCCGGAGGTAGTCGATTGCCTCATGGTACAGTACCAGTTTGCAGTAAGCATCGAACTGGCACCGCTCGCCATAGTCATTGCGGGGGATCATATCCATCTTTTCACCCCCTTTCCTGGGGGAATGAGGTGGGTTTCTCCCTTTCCGCTAACAAGGCGAACGCAAAGCCGGACTGCTCCGATGGAGGGGCTACGCTTTTTTTAGCTGGTGCAGATCATGGATACTGCGAAAAAGAGAAAAGGACACGGCAAAATAACCTCCAATCGGCTACCGTGTCCCTGCAAGTCGTCATAGGTTTGTGCAAACGCAAAGAAACGGCGGCTCTGAAAATCAAAGCCGCCGTTTCAAATGGGCGTGTCAAATTGTCTGCTCTACGACGGCTTTTTTTCTTTTGCCGTCGTCCGGCAGAGTATTATTCAATATTTAATTCAATGTTTCCAGTGAAATTCTCACATTCAATGCCAATATAATTTCCACCATCAGGAAGTGTAATTGTGTCACTATAAGTTCCGGTTGCTTCAATCAACGTGACTGCTTCATCAGATCCAGAAATCCAAAATACTTTTGCAGTACCTTCCGTAATCTCCAAGGTGCAATCAATGGACAGCTCCTTACCGGCTTCTCTCTTTATGGAAGTTCCTCCGAACAAATACTCTGTACCTGAAAAGTTCGCATAATCAGCCGTATAAGTCCCTGTATAATCATCAATTCCTTTTTCTTTTTCCCCTTGCAGTGACGATTTCCCTGTCAGTTCTATGGAACCCGCAGACTGAACAATGTTATTGTAATGATTGAGAATTTCATCTTTTGAACAGCCAGCAAGCATAAAACTTCCCACAAGGACGAATGTTAATGCTAAAACTATTTTCTTCATAAAATCATCACCAGCCTTTCTTTGGTGCTACCTTTTTGGCCTTTTTCTTTGTTTGGGTTGCTTCTCGCTCTTTCATGCACAAAATCAAGATGGCAGAAATAACGACAGCAAGCACAAGACTGCAAGAACAGGTTCCGATATTCCAGTTGACTGCGGTATCATAGCTGCGGTAGCCTACCATTCCAAGACTTGCGGTAATCGGATAAAGGTTTGCTAATGTCATATTTCCTGCGGCAAACATCCCTCCATATCCATAGACAAAAGCAATGATTACACCGACTAAAAAACTGCCTGCCCTCCGATAAGTAAGAGCAATAATCGGCAGAACCGCAAGATATAAAAAGAAATTAACCGCAGTAATCTGCAAGGCTGCTTTTAAAGCTAAGGAAATCTCAAAGCCGGGAAATCCCACAATCATTTCTGCTATGATTGTAAACAGACCGCATATCAGCCCGAAAATAATAGACAATACGCCGCACACAATCAATTTTCCGGTCAGCAGTTTCTTAAAAGAGATCGGCACAGTCAGAATATTTTTCAATGTGTCATCCGTCTGCTCACGAGAAATCATATATCCAGCAATTAGGCTGATACACATCGGAAAAATCATGGACATATTGTTTTTGATGACCTGTTCTGTAAGATAGGCAAAATCCCAAACGGAACCATCATTCGCCATAGAGGTAAACAAGGTCAGCAGGACGGATAGGAGCATGAGTGCAACGCCCGCCCAAAGGATATGATACCTTTTCAATTTATAAAATTCTGTTTTTACAATGCGAACCATGTTTATTCCCCCCTCTGCTTATATAATCTGTCAATCAGTAAGAACGAAACGAATGCCATGATCCCAAGAATGAATACAACTTGAAATGTTGAGGGAATTAGCCCTGTCATTTGCTCCAAGTCCATTTTTATTCCATGAGCCGCCATATCTCCCGCACTCCAAAATGTAGTCAGTGGCGTGGGCAGAAGCCATAACATAGTTTTAGGCAGTGTGTCAAACAATGCCGTAGCACTCATGTTCAGAACGCTGTAAAAGACACACAGCAAAATGGAAAAAACATAGGTCTTACTGAAAAAGACAACAAGGGCAATCAACGGGAGTGTTCCTGCCGTAATGAAGATCCCCGTTTCAACCGCTAAAAACAATTTATAGCCTATTCCATAAACTTCCAATGTTCCAAATCCGCAAAGAATTGTTGCAATGGTAGAAGCCACACAAAAAACAATTCCAAAGAGAAACAGGACAATAATTTTTGCAAGCACCATTTGCGTGCTGGTTACGGGAATTGTACTCAGATTTTTGAATGTATCGTTGTCGCGTTCCATAAAAAACAGAATAGCGGCAATCACTCCGATAATGCAGGGCAGTAAAAACTGGATACCATATCCCAACACCATGTTAAATAGTCCATCGAAAGCATCTGCCCGATCCGTATATCGCTCCATCATAGAGGGCGTTGTCATCAGATAAGTCAGCGGGATTGGAAACAGGAACGCAGCCAGGATAATCAGCGGAATAAATTTCTTCCGTTTCAATTTCAAAAATTCGCATTTGATTAGTTTAAGCAATTCCTTCGCCCCCTGTCACACGCTTGAAGTAATCTTCAAGACTTTCTTCACAGGTATGTGCTTCTGATACCTCCAATCCGTTTTCTACAAAAGCAGTTACAATTTTCCCCACAGGCAACTCCATATTGTGTAGACGCAGATTGTGGTCGTCTTGTATGGAAAAATGGGTTTCGTGGAAATTGCGTTCCAAAATTCTTGCCGCCTGTGCAGTATCAGAGAGCGTAAACCGGATATGTTTACTGCTTTTTTGCTCCAGCTCAGCAAGGCTTTCTTCTTCCAGCAATGCACCGTGGTCAATAATTCCAATATCGTCAGCCAGCAAGGAAATCTCCGAAAGAATGTGACTGGAAATCAAAATGGTTTTTCCTCTTGCGTCGCAAAGCTCACGGATAAAGGATCGTACTTCTGCAATACCGATGGGATCGAGACCGTTGATCGGCTCATCCAAAATCAAAAGCTCCGGATCGTGCATGACTGCAAGGGCAATCGCCAACCGCTGCTTCATGCCAAGAGAGTATTGCGAAAACAGCTTCTTATCCTTGTAAGGTAGCCCGACCAAATCCAGAGCATCTTTGATGGCATGATTGTTTGGTACTCCACGCAGGGTAGCAAAGATACGCAGGTTCTCCGTACCGGTCAGATTGGGATAAAAACCAGGTGACTCAATCAAACTGCCAATGCGGGGCAGCAACTTCTTTTCATTTCCTTGCAAAGACTTTCCCCAGATTTTGACCTCACCGGAAGTAGGCTTCGTTAAACCCAACAGCATTTTCATAGTTGTGGTTTTTCCGGCTCCGTTTCTACCTAACAGACCATAAATTCTCCCACGCTTGACATGGATATTTAAATCAGCCACGCTCTTTTGTGAGCCGTATTGCTTTGTCAGATTTTTTGTTTCAATAATATAATTTGAATCCATCTTCAAAACCTCCTGTTCTGTAAGGTATTCTATCATGCCAACCTTGCATGAACCTTGCCGCAACCTTGCATTAACCTTGCAATTTGAAATTCGGCTAAAATGACAAGAGTTCCCGCCGTAAGGACGGGAACCCCCTTAAATCTCCAAAGGAAAACGCAACACAAATTCAGTTCCTTTTCCCGGCAAACTTTCAACTGTTATACTCCCACTCATCTTTTCTACAAGCTGATGGACAATAGAAAGACCAAGTCCGCTGCCTTTTTCAGCGCGTCCTTTATCACACTTATAAAGCCGTTCAAATATGTGTTTCAAATCTTCTTTCTCAATTCCCACTCCATTATCCGCCAGCAACAGCTCCATGCTGTTTTCCTTCTTCGATAGGGAAATTTTAATTTTGTCCGCATGGCTATGAGCGATTACATTTTGAATAAGGTTATTGATGATCCTCATATAGCTATCCATATCCAATCTTACCCGGACAGGCTGTTCAGGAATATCAATGTCATAATCAACCTGTTTATCCTCAAAAATCGGTATCCAGTCGATCAGAATATTTCTTGTCAGCTCTGCGACCTCAACGCTCTGGATCTCCAAAGCAAACTCGTTGGAATTTAACTTGAACCAGTCAAAGAGTACATCAATGTATTCTTTCAGATCATGGGCTTTCCGACGGGCGGTTTCAATATAATCATCCCGGTCTTTTCCTGTGACCAGTCCTTTGTGTGTAGCGTCAAGATACCCAAGCAGAGTAGTAAGGGGCGTTCGCACGTCATGGGAAAGGCTCGTCATAAGCTGGCGGTTGGTTTCTTCTGTCTGCCGTACAGTTGAAAGTCTGCTTTCATAGGCCACAACGATCTCATTGATTTCATAGGCAAGAGGTGCTGTCAGTTCATTTGTTGCAGATAGAATACGCCGGTTGCCATTTCCGTTTTTCACATCAACCAGCACATCGGTCATTTCTGCTATTTGTTTTTTTACACGCCGAACGAGAACGATAGAAGTCAATACAGCCACAACAGCAATCACAATGGACAAGAATACGATAATTTCCATGCTGACTACACCTCCTTATTAAACCGGTAGCCAATCCCTTTGACCGTTTGTATATACTTTGGGCTTGAAGGATTGACTTCTAATTTTTTACGAAGCCGACTGATAATCGCCATAATGTTACTGTCATCATAGAAATATTCTTCGCCCCATACTTCCTCATAAATCTGCTGTTTGGTCAAAATTTTCCCTTGATGTTTTGCACAGTACAGGAGCAAATCAAATTCCTTTGGGGGCAGTTCAAAAGTGCCGTTTGATGTAGTAACAGAACGATTTTCAAGGTCAATCTGCAATCCGTCAAAATTTAGCTTTTGTATGGCTCCAGCTTGCTGATTAAAGCGAGTGTAGCGGCGAATAAGAGACGCAATACGGGCAATCAGTTCATCCATATCAAACGGTTTTGTAAGATAATCGTCCGCCCCGGCTCGTAAGCCCCGTACTTTAGAAATGCTGTCATTTTTAGATGTGAACATCAAAATCGGCAGACTGTTCTCTTTGCGGATTTCTTCCAGCGTTTCAAAGCCATCCATACCAGGCATCATCACATCCAGCACCACAAGCTGATACTCCTGCTCTCTTAATTTTTGTAAGCCCTCTTTTCCGGTATTACAAAAATCAGCTTCTATGTTTTCTGCTTGTACGCTACGTTTAATCAAAGCGCACAGTTCTCTGTCATCATCTATAATCAGGATTTTATTCATGGTGCAACCCCTTCCCTTGTTTTGTCCTTCCCTTGTTTTGTCCTTCCGTCAATCGGCTTTTCTGCGTTCTTTGGGATCAGCCAAACACCAGCCATCTTTACAGCGCCGGGGATACGCCCAGCAGCGCAATAGTAATTTACTCTACGAGGTGTCACGCCCCATTTTTCGGCGGCCTCTTTTAGTGTCATATAATCCATTATGCACCTCCACAGAGTACATTATAGTTCTTTGTCTCGAACAATACAATTTTATCACCAATCGCAGCTTTATATAATCGGCATAATCGTACAGCTTGTCAAGCATAATAAGGTCATTCCATCATATAAACCGGAACGATACAATATTATTGAGGTGAACGATTATGCCGATTGATGATTTAACTGCTTTAGGGTAAAAAATGCGGGAAGCCCGAAAGAATAAAGAACTGACACAACAGGAACTTTCTGATCTGAGCCATGTTTCTGTAAAGCAAATCGCCAATATCGAGAAAGGGAAAATGAATCCTTCCTATTTGATTTTGAGAGCATTGGCAAAGATCCTGCACATCTCTTTAGATACACTTATAAATCCAGATGTTTCTCTGGAGGATGATGGTGTCAATCAGATGAAAATGCTTTATTCCAGCTGTCCGCCAGAAATGCGTAACACCCTGCTGCATCACACCCAGGAAACGGTGAAAGAACTGACAGAGTTGTCCGAGAAATTTGAAACGAATTGAGCCAGTGAGAGAACTCCCGTATGTTCTGTACCCGGTGGAATGGCTTGGAAAAAGGCTCTATCTTTGATGAGGCACTGGACGATAAAGAATACGAAGGGAATCTGATTTATCTACTGAAAAGCGGCAGTGAATTTATTCGCAATAATTCCAAAATCCGTTTTTTCAAAGAGGCACAGTATCGTGTAGACAAGCCGGATTATGCGGAACGAGCTGTGACAGAGGCTCTTGTTAATGCGCTTATCCATCGTGATTATATTGTACTTGGCAGCGAAATCCATATTGATATGTTTGATGATCGGGTGGAAATCACATCTCCGGGCGGTATGTTTGGCGGCGGCTCAATTCAGGAATACGATATTTACAGTATCCGTTCCATGCGACGAAACCCTGTGATTGCTGACCTGTTCCACCGCATGAAGTACATGGAACGCCGTGGAAGTGGTCTACGCAAAATCGTCAGTGAAACCGAAAAGCTGCCTGGATACACAGAGGCATATAAGCCCGAATTTTCCTCAACAGCAACAGATTTCAGGGTCATCTTGAAAAATGTAAACTACAACTTAGAGGGTGACGCCCACCAAGTTATCCACCAAGTTATTGAACTATCAACGGTGTCCAAACAGATTTTGGCTTTTTGCACAACACCAAAATCCAAGAAAGAGCTTGCAGTATTTTGCGGCTTCAAAGATTTAAGAAACTTCACTTTGAAGTATATCAATCCGCTTTTAGAATCCGGGCAATTAGAAATGACTATTCCCGATAAACCTAAAAGTCGCAATCAAAAATATATTACAGTTCGTTCCGAATAAACAGAGAAGCAGGGCATTGGGTCTCATCTCCCATTGTCCTGCTTCTTTTTCATTCCAAATTATATTCACATCATTTACCCATACACCCAATCCTGTATCGCAAATTTCAAACTCTGCACCTTTCCCAGCAACCAGCGGCAGCCCCATCGGGCTAATCAAAAATGCCATAACCAGCAAAATCACACCTTTCTGCGGGGAATAGGTAATAATCACAGCCACGCCAAGCAGAGCAATTACCGTGCTTAGTAGACCAATCACCAGACTGGATATGTAGATCAGCCCCGTGCAGAGCCAGACAAAAAGCGTCAACACCAAAACGACCGGTGCAGTTACGATCATCAGCAGACATTTCAAAATCTTCATTCCTGTTCCTCCTTCCAACGCTCCAGATGCCGTTTGCACAGGGCATCCGCTTCTCTCTCATCATCTTCCGTCACTTCCCGTTTTCCTTTGGTCAGTTCAATCTCCAGCACCTTTTCAAAGGTCAGCATCTGTTTTCACTCCTTTGCTACGCTTCTTATTCTACTCATATTATCCGGTGCGGACAGACAAAAGACAAGAATACAGACAAAAAAGAAAAAGCGGAGGAAGGTGCGGCGAAGAAACGCCGTTCCTCCCTCCGCAAATGGAGTATCTATCCCTGTTATGAAAGTTTGGAGAGTTGGGTAAGGATTTCCTTTACACCCTCATTCGTATTCTCAAAAAGTCAAAGAAAATGGGAACGCCTATCAGCCAGCGGAAAAAACGATAAGAAAGAAAGCTGAATTCTTGACTGAATTACCTACTTTCTTGAAAAAGTTCTATACTATATTTGGTAGGATTGTTTTGCTCGATAAAAACATTCGCATATAAATCCTCCTTTCGGTGAAATGGTGTCAAAACATAGTAATTACTTACTGCTTTGTATTCCTTACCCTCGTAAATAAATCCACATACAATTCTGCAACAGATGTAATTTCCAACCGTAATCCATGATGCTGGAATTATATCCTTGATTTCAGAGTCTATGCAAGTACCTGAATGCTTCAGATTTTTCAATTTTTTCTTATCGTATGTCAGCTTACCCACTGAAATCAGAAACAACATTATCCACACAGAGGCATTGAGCAACATGACCTTCAATATAGTTGGATTAAAAAAATTCCCAATAAAACCAACAGCTAATTCAATCACTGCTACAAGCAATGTTACATTAGAACATGTAGAGAATAAGTATTTTATTGGTTTAAGATTGGCAATTTGCTTTTCTTTGTAAAGTTTGGAAATATTTTCTTCCGCCTTTCCTTTATATTCCTCTGCCGATATATGTTCTCCAGAAAAAAGCTCGTTCAAACTAATGCCCAAAGCATCACATAAAGGTTGTAAAAGTGACACATCGGGCATTCCTCTACCTCTCTCCCGTTTTGAAATTGTCTTATCACTGATTTCTAATTTTTCTGAAAGCTGTTTTTGTGTATATCCTTTTCGTTTTCTCTCATCAATGCATAAATTTCCCAATTTTAGTTTGATCCATCTGTTTTCCTCCTCTCTGATTTGATTATCCCATGATTTGATTTCCAATCACACTCACGCAGCGTAGAATATGATGAACTTTGCGGTTTCTACGCTACGTAAAGCGAAATTTGAAGTTATTCATTTAATTCAGCCTCAATCTCTTCAATGGTAGGCATACTACCTCTGAACTCTTCTGGTATAAGTTTTGATAATTCATAACTGGAAATACCAAGTGGCTGGCATGTAGATTCTAATGCATACTGGGCTTCTACTTTATCCATATCTTTACAAATCAGAAGTCCCAAAGTAGGATTATCAGCTTCTGTTTTCATCTGATGATTAACAGCCACAACATAAGTTCCCAATTGACCTGCGTAAGAAGAATCAAATTTTCCTGTCTTTATTTCTACAACAACATAGCAATGCCTTTGAGTATTGTAAAATAACATGTCTATAAATTTTTCAGTATCTCCTACCTCAATTCTCACTTCCCTACCCATATAAGCAAAGCCAGTACCTAACTCCATAAGGAAATTATTAACTTTCTCTATAAGCGCATCCTTTAGTTCCTTTTCATCATACCTTTCACGCAAGGTCAAAAAATCAAAATTATATGGATCCTTCGTAATTGCTTGTGCTAAATCGCTCTGTTCTATCGGAAGTGTATTAGAAAAGTTAGTTATTGCTTTGCCCTGGTGTTCATACAAATTCGTTCCTAAGAAGTTTAGTAAAACATCTCTTGACCAATTGTTTTCAATAGTTTTTCTGATATAAAACAATGCCTTTGCAGAATTTCCTTTGCATTTATCAAGTATTATTTTGTTATGTCCCCATGGAATTCTAAAAATGATTTGTAAATCATCCCCAACTTGGGGACGATTTGCATCTGTGATCAATTCGTCCTCAACCTGAGGACAAATCACTGCGTCAGGATACATCTCATAAAAGTATCTCATATATTTCAAATTAGTTGGAGAAAATGATTTCACATCTGGCAAAATGGATTTCAAATCGTCACTCACGGTTTTATAGAAGCCCATTCCATATCCGAATTGTTCACTCATAGATGAAATGCCCTTACCAAGTTTCCAATAAAATCTTAGCATCTCATCATTTATCTTCATAGAAGCCCTGATTTGGCTTTTTCTAAAATCAGTGGATATTCCGGCAATCCACTCCTTATATTCATTATCAGCCTTAATCAACTCACTCATATATAATCCTTTCTAATGTGTCAGTTCCACCACTTCCGATTTGTTAATTTGTTTTATTATAGCACATGCAAACCCCTTCACAATAAAAAAGAGCAACCAAATTTTCTCGATTACTCTTTTTTCATTACTTCCATAATAATATCATAACTTCCTTTTCAAAAAAGTCTCCATACCGTAGCCATTCCGTATATATTTGTAACTTTTATAAGTCATTTTTCTTGCCACAATAATAATACCATCTCTTATTTGAAAAAGAAAGATACGCACTCTTTACATTTCAGGTGCTTAATACTCAGACTTCTTACTACTTTGAATCACGGTTTTGTGATATTTTGTGATACTTTACGAGGTTTTCTTGGTAAACGTCAAATACCTTCCACCCCTTATAAATCAAGCATTTCTGCCACTTTCAACCATCTACTTCTCGTCAACCACTTGAAAAATGTAGAACTTTAAATAATAAGATTCATCTGCCGCCCAGAGAATCGGATGATCCGGTGCCTGGGTACGGAATTCCACCTGGCGCAGGCGCTTGTGTACATTGCGGGCTTCCTGTCCGATTGTCTCTGTGAAAAGCTCATACGTCATGAAATGAGAGCAGGAACAGGTTGCCAGAAAACCTCCATCCATCAGCAGCTCAGGATACGGATATGGGTTTCCATATTAAAATCTTTCGTCTCGCCATCATCCAGATAGTACTCGTAGGGTTTTATCTCTTTTCCAAAAGAATACAGCGTCAGATCTTCAAAATCAACATCTTCAACACATTTTCCGCCTTTTGCCACCGGAAACAGATATCCTTCCCTTAAGAAAATATGCACGGTTCCCATTTGCATTTCTACATAAGAAAAGCCTTTCTCGTATACCTTTCCTTCTTCTATGATACCATTCTTAAAAATCAGTTCTTTCATATGCTCCGGGAAATAAACCACTCTTCCGGATACATTCTGCTCGCAGACCGGTGCCACCATGATATTTTCTCCAATGAAAAGCTGATCCTCCACCTGCCCTGCCAGTGTATCCTCACCATAAAGGAACGCTAACGGATTGAACATCATCGTATTTTGCAGCGCCGCTTTCATATATTCGCTGTAAATATATGGAAGAATCTGATAACGCACACCAATCACATCTGCAAATTTCTCCACATGGGAGAAACGATACACCTCCTGTCTTCTGGTTCCTCTTGCCGAATGATTCCGTAAAAGTGGTGTAAACACCGCAAATTCCAGCCAACGTAACACCAGATCTTCGGTTGCATCTGCACCAAATCCACCGACATCCGCTCCGGTATATAAAAAGCCGCACATATTCAAAGAGGGCATCATCTTCACATTCATTTTCAGATGGGACCACCACGAAGCATTGTCTCCCTGCCAGATTCCTCCGAACCGGTGCATGCCGATATAGGATGCTCTGGAAAACAACAGAATTCTCTTTTCCGGCACGTAACGTTCAAACGCCTCCGAGGCAGATCTCGTCATATAATAGCCAAACAGGTTATGTACCTGATCGTGACGGTAACGCCTGCCTTTATAATTATGATAAAACGATGCATAGTCCTCCGGATTATTGCAGATGCCTCCAATCATTCCGGTCATTTCGAAAAAGGTATTCACGTCAAGGTTCATCTTCTTATAGTCTTCCATTTTCTCAAAGACCTCTTTCAGATGCTTTTCGGAATAAAAAATCGCCGGTTCATTCATATCGTTCCAAAAGCCGTCAATTCCCTTGTCGATCAGAATCCGGTACTTATCACCAAACCACTGTCTTGCCTTGTCATCAAGCATATCCGGAAAGCAGCATTTCCCGGGCCATACCCCGATAATGAAATCTTCTCCGTTTTCATCCTTGCAGAAGTATCCGTTCGCTTTGCCTTCTTCATAGACATCATAGCCATCTTCCTTTTTTACACCACCATCAATAATGGGAACGAGATGAATGTTCTCCTTCCTCATTTCTTCGACAAGCTCTTCAAAATCAGCGAAGCTGTCCCGGTTAATCGTGAAGTCCTTATACCGTTCCATATAATCAATATCGAGATAGATACTGTCAATGGGAATGTTATGCTTTTTATATTCCGCTGCCACCTCACGCACTTCATCCGCTGTATCATAACTCCACCGGCTCTGTCCATAGCCAAATGCCCATCTGGGTGCAATATAGCTTCTTCCGATCAGTTCACGGAATTCCTTCACTACATCCCTGTAGGAAGCTGCCTCAATCAGATAAATTTTATAGTTCTCCTCTTCCATGGAAATGCAAAGATCATCAATATCGGTATAACCAATATCGAAGGTCACCCTGCCCGGCGTATCCACAAACAAGCCATAGGTTTCATGCACTCCGTCACCCACCATAATGAAGTTGTGTGCTCCATACAGGGAATTGGTATTCTCACAGTAATTCGGATTATCGCTGCAATTGCTGATGTAACGCCATCCTCTCTTGTTGATGCCACGCACATTTTCTCCAAGCCCATACACGATTTCATCCTCTTTCAAAGAATAATGAAAACCGTCTTCTTTTTTCTGAAAAACACCATCGCTCCATGCAGAGGATGCGAGCTCCTTTACCACAGCATCTGTTTCAATCGGTTCTCCAAAGATATATTTCCTTACCATCGTTCCTGTCCCTGACTAGCCTTTCACTCCGCCAGCCATCAATCCTTCCTTAAAGTATTTTTGTGCAAGAGTATAAATTATAATAATCGGTATCATAGAAAGCAGACTACCTGCCATTAAAATATTATACTCTGTTCCATACTGCCCGTTCAAGCTGTTTAATGCCAGGGTCAGTGTCATTATTGAAAAAGCTTGATCATATGGAAAAGAAGATCTATGATTAATATTTTTTAAACACCATTTTATTTATTACCCATTTATATGATACGACAAAGCTTTTCCATCACTTGAAAATAATTTCATTTTTTTGACTGTCTCCTGTTTCACAGCCTCGACTGCAGCCGGAATCAAGTCAATAATCCCTTTTTTCACACTGCTAAATTTTTTTAATTCTGCTTCTACCGCCGCAACATTTATATCAGTAAAAATATTAACCTTACTGATGCCCTCCTGTATTGCCCTCTTAAAATCTGCATCTGTCAGGCCGGAACCTCCGTGCAGCACTAATGGAATATCAACTGTATTTGCGATTGCTCTGATTCTTTCAAAATCCAATTTTGGAGGAAGGGTATAGGCACCATGCGCTGTACCCACTGCGATTGCAAGCGCATCTATACCTGTTTTCTCCACAAAATCCTTTGCCATTTTAGGATCTGTATAATATTTTTCAGGATTCACATCTCTCGGCTCGCCTTCAGCAGATCCTTCATTATCACCTACATGCCCCAATTCTGCCTCAATGGTTGCACCATATGAATGCGCTATATCTGCCATTTCTTTTACCTTTTTTACATTATCTTCATAGGAATCTGTTGAGCAGTCATACATAATGGAAGAAAATCCTAATTCCAGTGCCTTTAAACAAGTTTCCTTCTTTAAACCATGATCCAAATGTACTACAACAGGAACATCTGCCTTTTTTGCCATGGGAATTAGATAATAGGAGACCTCTTCTAACGGCCCATATGGAAATAACACTTCCGCAGTGCCAATAATCACCGGGGCTCTCATACTCTCTGCTGCTCCTATGATACCTCTGGCCAATTCCAAATTAACTGCATTGAACAATCCTACCGCATATTTATTTTTTTTTGCCGGGAACAGAACATCATTCATATTTACTAACATCTATTACTCTCCTCATATAATTTTCAGACATTTCCGGGTACTTTAACCCATCCTTCTTTTATTTTTTTCTGCAATTCACTAAAAGACTTTAAACCGCTCAGTGCATCATACTCTGTTACACAAGATGCACCGGTTGCTGTGGAAAGCTGCATACATTCTTCGATCGTATAACCTCCAAGCATGGCTGTCAAAAAAGCCGCAATACTTGTATCCCCGGCTCCGGTTCCTGACAATACTCGCTCTGGTATATAGCTTTTTTCAAACCCCTCTTTATCTGCCCATCTATTTATATTAAGCTCTGCTTTTTTTCCTACTTTCATAAGTGTATTCCTGCCTGCAGTTCGATAATATATACCTGGAGTGCCGCACTTGATCAATAATACCTTTGCACCAAAGTCCATACACTGTTTGGCAAGTGGCTTAATATCCTTTTCAATATCCAATATTTCTGTAATATCCTGGCTTCCAGCACGTTTCTGCCAGTCGGCAAATCGTTCCTTATCCAGCATATAACAAAGTTCCTCTGCACTTGGCATAAAGAAATCAACATACGGAATGACTTTCTCCAAAATTTGTTTCCAATCTATATGTCCGACATCGGCAGCAGAATCCACTGCAGCCATATCCAAAGAGGTAGCTGCACCAGTGTCCTTGACTTTTATCATAAGCTTTTGCAGTTCTTCTCCATGATGTTCATACATCTTCTTCATCAATGGCGGATAGCCAAAGTGGAACAAAGAAGCGTTTTCCAGTTCTTTCTGTGGAACATCATCTGCCTGAAAGGTATCATTTGCACCTGGATTATGTAAAAAAATACGGTCAATTCCCGGAACAGCAAGAATAACGGAATAAGAAGTAGATTCTCCCTCCATAACCAGCATCCCCTTTTCCGCTTTATATTCTTTCAGAATATTATGGATCATATCACCAAAGGCATCCTTGCCTATTTTCCCCATAAGAGTGACATCCGCACCTAATATTTTCATAGCAAGACCCGTATTAGCTACAGAACCGCCTGTATGTACATCAACTCCCTTCATTTGTATCAATTTTCCCGGTTGCAAGATGCTGCTCATTGTTTTTTTACCAGCCTTCGAAAAAACAGGTGTAATGTCCAAGCATATATGCCCAGCTGCAATCACTTTTTTTCCCATATCATCCACCTTGCCTTATGCATTATTTTCTCTTATATACAGAGAATATACCCTTAACAATAATTGATTACCTGAAATCCCTGTGCTTCTAATTTTTTCTGTAAAACTTGTGATATCTGTTTATCCATTGGCATAAAGTTCTGAACACTTTTGCCCAGCATTTTATATTTATGTTCCCCATAAGAATGATAAGGAATCAACTCTATCCTCTGGATGTTGTCCGCATGTTGTAAATACCTGCAGTAAGCTTCTATTTCCTTGTCAGAGTCATTAACATTTTTAATGCATGGAATACGAACCCATATAGGAGAATTTTTCTTTAATTTGTTTAAATTTGTAAGTATTCGTCCATTATCCACACCTGTAAACTTTTGGTGCTGATTACAATCCATGCTCTTTAGATCATATAAAAATAAATCTGTGTATGGTAAAATCCTTTGAAAATATTCCCATGGTATATTACCTGCTGTATCCACAGCAGTACTGACTTCCATTGCTTTACATTTCTTTAATAACTCTTCTAAAAAATCAATTTGTAGCATAGCTTCACCGCCTGAAAATGTGACGCCGCCTCCAGAGTTATTGTACAGATGAGTATCCTTCATAACTTCTTCCATAACATCCTCATCTGTATATTTTTGTCCTATAATCTCTAATGCCCTTGAATAACATACTTCTGCACATTTTCCACAATTTGTACAAATATCATATAAATGTATCAACTGGCCATTTGCAATCCGGCGTGCCTTTCTTTCACAGATATCTACACATGCACCACATCCAATACACTTTTTTTCATGAAACATTAATTCAGGAATGGCACTCTGCGATTCTGGATTATGACACCATGCACATTTTAAATTACATCCCTTGAAAAATACCGTTGTACGTATGCCAGGACCATCATGAATAGAAAAATGCTGTATGTTAAATATTGTTCCCTGCATCCACTATATCCCATACTTTCCTAGTTTATATAAAACCGATTTTCATCATTAATGTGCACGGTTTCTGTTAATCATTTCATTTTGAAGTTCCTCATCTAATGCCGTAAAGTATGCACTGAATCCCCAAACCCTTACAATCAGATTTTTATATTTTTCCGGATTTTTCTTCGCTTCTTCAAGAACTCCGGAATCTGTAATATTGAAATCAACCACATTACCTCCCATATCCAAAAAGCTGCGAACAACTGCTGAAAAAATAGTGTTGTCCATATTATTGGGAGAAAATGGAAAATCCAAATATAATACTGCTGATGCAGGATAGTTTTCCATACGCAGCTTATCCAGTCCTTCCATGATCCGGCTGATATTTGTCGGACCAACTGCTTCGCTCGGTCCCATTCCTCTGGATAATATATCACCTTGCTTTCTTCCATCCGGTGTAGCCTCTGTGTTACGCAAAGAAACATACCCGGTATTTGAAAACAGAGAACTTTCAAACCACCCGCCACGCGAATTGGGAATACCTGAAAATATCTGTGATAAATCCTCAGATACTTCTGAAGCCAGCTGGTTGATTTCTCCGCTGTCTCTCCCCCACTTGTCTACTTTGTATGTCAAAAAAGCCCTTGTTCTTTCACAGTCAGAAAAATTACTATTCAGACATTTTATCAGTTCATCCAGCGTCATATCCTTATCTTCAAAAACTACTTTTTTGATTGCAAACAAAGAATCGACCAAAGTACCAAATCCCACAGGAGAAAAACTGGATGTATTGTATTTTGCCCCTCCCTGCGTCATATCCTTTGCCTTTTCAATGCATCCGGTTATCGTAGCCGAATATAATGGACAGGGATTATACTCATACCACATTTTTTCATATTGGTTAAAGTACTTTGCCACCTGATAAATAATCTGCCTGATTTTTCCAACAAAGCAGGAATAGAACTCAGCATAATTCAAACAAGTATGCACATTGGGTTGTTCAATACCTTCGTGTATCCAGAAATCTTGGGTTCCGACACCTAAAATGAGTAATAAAAGTTTCGGCAAACTTACATAGATATACGCACGGCAGTTTATCTCTGTTTCACTTAAAAGTGGTTCCTGACACCCTCCAGCAACATATAATCTGGCATCTGCCAATTCCTTTCCCTGTCGTACATTTGCCGGAATTAGTATTTCGTCATTAAAAATGGAGAGAACGTTCTTACCCTTTGCAATAATTTTTCCTAATTTTTCGAAATACTCCATTGGATGATTATGACTAATTCTTGCCTGAAGCTTCGGGTTTACCAGCTCCTGTTCTTCAAATATTTCCAATATCATTTGAGTCACTTCATTATAAACAGGCGCTCCATTCCTGCTACATCCTCCGATGGTCATGGCCGTATTGGCACCACCATCCGGCGGATGATTTCTCAGATCCCATTTTGCATCCGTCAAATGAAGTGCAAAAGCCAAAAGATCCTTTGCTTCATTTCTTGTTAAACTGCCCTCCTCTATATCCTTTTTGTAGTACGGATATAATAGCCTGTCAAAATGGCCTATAATTGCAATCCCAATGCCTTCCATTCCCATGACAATTTCGCGCATAAACCATATGGTATTCAACGCTTCATAAAATGTTTGTGAAGGCTTTGCCGGAATTTGTGCTGCTGTTTCAGCAATGGTCATCAAATTTTTTCTAATCTCCTCATTACTTTCACCATTTGCCAAACTGAGGGCTTCTGTAGAAAAGTTCTGTGCAATTTCTTTTAACACCTCACATCCATAAATCGCGCTTTCTAAAAATGCCTTTTCCGATTCACCCTCAATCTGCTCTTTTTTTAACTCCGCCTGTGCAATGATGCCGTCTAAACCATAATTAAGGACTTTTTCATATCCGATACAATGATGAGCAAAATCCGTAAAGAAGAACGAGATAAATACATTGAGCTCCTTATAATAATCTCGAAATGAAAAAAAATCGTGCTCTATTTCTCTGTTTTCCCGCATCATTTCGCCACCAATGCCGGGTTCCGGTGGAAACGAAGCAGTCAGCCCATTTCTTGCCCTTCCTGTGCACAATTCAAAGTAAAAAGGAAAATTTCTGAAAACATGTACCTTACACTTTCTTGCCAATTCATAAACCTTTCTTTTTTCCGTGCATGGATTTTCATCCCTTTTTTCCTTATCCAGTTTTCCTATTTCCTTTTCAACATCAATCGGATATGTCGAATAGTATTCATCAAATTCTGCATAAAATTCTTCTTTATACTTTTCAAACGATAATACATTTCCCATCAGCCAATTTCTCCCTAAAATGTTAAAACTATTTTTAAGCCCTGACGTTTTCTTATTAATTCAAAGCCGTCTTCATAATGCTCTATTGGAATTTTATGTGTCACATAATCAGACAAATTAACCATTCCCTCTTTTACATAATTTAAGACATCCTTTTGAATTGTAATCAAATGGCTGTAATCAGGCCATTGAACTGAATGGATTTTCCAGCTATAATCCGAATGCTCCCAATCAATCATCTGATCATTCTTTAATCCTATTCCATAAATTCCAATCGTACCGCCTGGCTTAATACATCTGAGCCCCTGGCTGAGTGTATTTCCATTTCCAACTGCATCTATATACAAATCAGCTGCACCCATGTACTTATGAACCTTTTCTACAATATCTTCCTTATGTGTATTAACTACCACATCAGCTCCTACCTCCAAAGCTTTAGTCATCCTGGCTTCATGATGTCCCCCAAGCAAAATGAATTTTGCACCTAATATTTTACAAAAATTAGCCATTGCTATGCCCACCGGTCCACAACCCATAATCACTATACGCATATCTTCACGTACACCAAGACGTTTTGCAGCACTATAGATTTCCTCTAAAGTAATAAGCATGGGAGCCTCAATTTCATTCACAAAGGAAGGTACAACAATTCTGGATTTTAAACTGACATCCTCTACGGCTATACCGTCTTCTTCCATAGACATACAATCAGCCACCGTTGTAAATTCTGCGAATCCTCCCCACATGGAATAATATTTATCATTATTACAAAGTCCTGGGCGTAAAACCAGGTCTCCTACTTTATAGTTCTTTACCCGTTTTCCGGTTTCAATAACTCTTCCGACCGCCTCATGTCCTAATACTGCCGGATAGGTAGAAAATCCTTTCAAGTGACCATCAATGATTTTTAACTCTGTCCCATTACATATTCCACATCCAACCGTCTGCACCAATGCATCATAATCTCCTATGTCCGGCTTTGGAATATCATCTTTTAATAAAACATTTCCTTTTCCATCAGTTATTAAACCTTTCATTAATTTATTAATCCTTTCTGAAACATTACTCTTTATTTTGCTTATGTCCTATCCTTTCACAGCACCCGCTGTCAATCCTTTTTCCATCTTTTCCTGAAGCAGTATGTACATGATAATTGGTGGAATGATACTAACTCCAATTGCTGCCATTACTGCACCATAATCTGACGTATATGCCCCAAAGAAAGACAATAAACCAATAGAAATGGTTTTCATACTATCTTTACTGATAAACACTAACGGAAATAAAAGATTATTCCAGGCAGAAACAAAATTAAAAATAGATGCACTAGCAATGGCAGGCATGGACAATGGCAGTATAATTCTAAAGAAAACAATTCCGTGTCCTGCTCCATCCATAACAGCCGCTTCTTCCAATTCGTCTGGTAATCCTTTCATATATCCAGTAACAATGAAAACTGTCATAGAAAGACAAAAGGCTGAATATAACAATACCAATACTGGAAAATTATCGACGATTCCCAATTTTCCAAATGTAAAAGCAAGTGGTATGATAACTGTTTGTATGGGGATCATCATACCTGCCAGAAATAAAATATACACAAAGCTTTTTCCTTTAAATGTATATTTCGCCAAAATATAGCTTGCCATAGATCCAATAATAGCACTGACAAATAGCGTTGCCGCTGTCAAAATAATACTGTTTTTAAAATAAACCCCCATCTTTCCAATTGTCCACGCCCTGACATAATTTTCCCATTGTGGAGTACGCGGCAGTGAAAAAGGTTCTGTAAAAATTTCAGTATTATTTTTTAAGGAAGAAGTCAATGTAAAAAAAACCGGATACAGACAAATAACAGCAAAAATGCTTAAAACTATATACAACATTATTCCTCGCACCCTTTTTTTTCTTATAGCATGACTATTTGAACTTATCTCCAAACCTTACTCCCTCCTTTCCTTTTTCCTTTTTTCTCGTCATCCCTATTCATAATTTTTAAAGAAATGATAGTAAGTGCAAGACTCATCAGAAACATAACTGTTGATATTGCACTACCAATTCCATAATGGTTATACTTGAATGCCTGACTATATAACAACGTTGCTGGTACATGGGTTAATCCATTCGGTCCACCTTCTGTCATAACAAAAACCATATCAAACACCTTCAATACCCCTGTTATGATCATTACTACTGATATTTTTATAGATTCCCAAATCATAGGAATCATAATATATATTACCTTTTTCCATGTATTTGCACCATCGATTGTAGCTGATTCCAAAATATCCTCCGGTATGGAATTCAAAGCTGCCAATCCTATCACAATGTAATATGCAACACTGGCCCATGTAGTAACCAAAATGATACAAATCATTGCAGTTTTAGAATCCACCAACCACCCAGTACAAAGATTTTCCATTCCAAGCTTCATTAAAAGATTATTAAGGACACCCGTTTCGTTTGGTTTTAAAATAAACTGCCATAACAATCCTGTAGCTGTAACCGGCAAAATCATCGGTATAAAATAAACTGCTTTAAAGAATTTCTGACCATGTTTTGTATAATACAAAAGAATAGCAAAGAAAAAACCAATTGGAAGCTGCGTTAACAATCCAACAAAAACAAAAAGAAGAATATTCCTCATTGCCTGATGAAACTGTGTATTATTAATAAGAGCGACAAAATTATCTATTCCCACATATTTAAGTGGAACTCCCTGTATTCCTGGCCATTCAAAAAAGGAAAAATAAAATGATTGCAATACAGGAATACACTCAAAAATGATATAAACCAAAAGTGCCGGAAGCAAAAATACAAATATGATTTTTTTATTGCGACGGTATTGTTCCATCCTTATCATCTCCGTTCTTGATATGGATAACCGCCCAGTGAAACTGTGCAGGCAGCAATTCATCGTGCGGCAACATCCTCTTATTTATTACTGATTATTATCTATTTCAGCCTGAATCGTCTTAGCAGTATCCTCTGGTGTTGTTCCAAGCATCATTCCTACTAATGAATTTCTTATAACGTCCTGCATGGATGTTATTTCATCATATTCAAAAACATCTCCTCCATATGTTGTCAGCTCATTATTAAGTGCTAGTGCCTTTTTCATGAGTGGACTCATTTCGTAACCATCGATATTGACATCAGATCTGCCCGGTAATTGATTGCAAACTTTCAAACGTACTTCTTCTGAATATGCACTATGTGTAAATTTGGCCCACTCTAGCGTAATCTCTTTTTCATATCCCTCCAATTTTCCGTTATACACATGTGCATCTGTATAAACAGCAGCATTATCCTTATAATCTTCAGCATCTTCAAAGTACGGAATCGGGAAAAAATCTAACGAATCTGCAATTTCCGAAGCCTCTGCATTTGGGATGAACCAGAGCGGAACACAAATCATGGCATATTTTCCACTCAGAAAATTTGCATTCTCTGTACTCCAGTCAATTCCTTCGAAATTTTCTTCAAAGGCCCCCCGGTCTTTAAAGCTTTTCAAAATTTCAAATGTTTCAACCATATTTTCATCTGTCCATTTTGCTTCTCTTGCACCTATTTTCTTAATATTGTCAACACCTACTTTTTTGTATGCAATACAATTATAAAAATGCCCAAGTCTCCAGGTATCCTTTGCACCCATTCCCATAGGTGTAATTCCTGCTGCATTTAATTTATCAAATGCAACAAAAAGATCCTCCATCGTTTCCGGTACTTCGTTTATCCCTGCCTGGGCAAACAAATCCTTGTTATAAAAAATCACTTCCGGCTGCATAGCAAATGGCAATGCGTAAATTCCATCAACTCCATAACCTGACAGGTCATAAGAGGATAATGTTGGATCTGCCAATCCGGAAGTAAATTCCGTATCTTCCAGTAAAGAAGATAAATCCATTGCCAAGCCGTTTTTAGCATATTCTACCAATGATGCAGCTCCATATTGCATCCACATATTGGGTAAATTTCCAGTTGCAATCGCGGTCTTTAATTTGTTATTGTATGCAGCTTCATCAGCTACTGAATCATCCTGGAAGGTTACATTAGGATGCAGCTCAGAAAACTTCTCCATCATCGTCTGAAGCCACTGTGCCTGTACATCACTTCCGGCATACCTCGTTAATACAGTAATAGTTACCTCAGGATCTTCATTCTGAGCAGTATCAGTTGTTTGCGTCGCAGTATCGGAGCTTTCCTCCTTTACTTGTGAATCATCAGTTTTAGAAGCATTTCCCCCGCAGCCAGCCAATAAGCTAATTGACAAACATGCTGTAAGTAATACAGAAATAATTTTTCTTTTCATAATTTCCCTCTCTTCCATTTCTTTAAATCAGGTATTTGTGAAAGTCACTGGTCATTGTAAATAATTCGAATTATCTGTTAACACCATTACAGCACATCCTATCCTTTCCCTCAATGAAACTATTTTAGCAGAATTCTTTTTTTTTTTGTTAATTCTACATTTTCCTGCATGCTCTTTCAAAATATTTTTAGATTTGTAATTTTTTTGCTTGTACTTGTCTATGAAAAAAGAGACCAACATCCGTCAGTCTCTTTTTATCACTTAACAATTTGTCTGATTGTTGTCTGTGAAATATTGCCGTTGGCAATCTTTGGGCGTTATTCCATAGATTTTCTTAAATACTTTTAGGAAATAAAAGTAATCTTCAAATCCACATGCGCTTGCAACGTTCGCAATATTTTCTCCCATAATCAATAAATGCAATGCATGCTGCATCTTCTTTTCCAATACACATTGATGAATCGTAATGCCATATCTGTCTTTAAAAATAGAATTTAATCTCCGATAACTCATACCAAAACTGGTTTCAAATTCCAATGCACTATGTTTTTTTTCTATATGATCCACAACACATTGTAAAATCTGTTCTGCAACCATGCTATTCTGATTTTTGCTGTATTGCTTCTTCATTGAAGCTACACTCAAACTATAGAGAATAGATGCTAAATATGCTTTTAATGTATCACTGCTTAAATACTGCAATTTAAAATCTCTGTGCCAGGTCACAACTAAAGATATGATATCTATATCCACAGGAAGTTTGCCGCTTAAGGAGATCCACATTTTTCCTCTCTGACATTTTTCTATTTTATCGACCCTCTTACAGTCCATATTAAAATGAAAATAGTACACATCATGCCATTCTTCTTCAACACCCCGCTGCAAAACCCCAGGCGGAAGCAAAAAATATTCCCCTCTCTTTACAGAAATCTGTATACCCTGTACTTCTATGCTCCGGCTTCCTTGCACCACAATCCCTAAAGTCCACAAGCTCATTATTCGATCAGGATGACGGTTCCGGGTAACGATTCTATCAAATTCATCTATTGATATCAGTGACTTTATTTCATACCAGATCATCTTGTAAATCCATCACCATCCCTTCAAATGATTCGTTCCATTTTCAAAAAGAGGAACAAAAAACTTTATTTAAATTTCCCTTTTTTCCATATTTTCCTTTTCTTCCATTGCTTCAGACAAACTCTACTGCTAAAGTCTGTACATATAAAACACTATACTCTAACGAAAGGAATTTTGTCTATGAAAAAATTGAATGTTGCAATTGTAGGATTAAGTTTTGGTCTTGAATTTGTTCCCATCTATCTGGAACATCCTGATGTGGAATCCCTTACTCTTGTGGAAACGAATGTAAATTTATTAAGGACTGTTCAAGAACGCTATGGCATTCCCGATGAGAACTGTTTCACCGACCTTCAGCAAGTATTGGATAATCCCAATATTGACGCTGTACATTTAGTTACACCACCATCCACCCATGCTCCTTTATCCATAAAGGTTCTGGAATCAGGTAAACATTGCGGCTGTACTATTCCAATGGGAATGAGCATTGATGAACTCCATCAGGTCATCGCCGCCCGAAAAAAATCCGGCAAAAATTACATGTTTTTAGAAACTACCGTATTTCAAAGAGAGTACTTCTATGTTAAAGAACTTATGGATAAAGGTGATTTTGGAAAAATTCAGTATATGTCCTGCGCTCATTATCAAGATATGGAAGGGTGGCCGTCCTATTGGAATGGTTTTCCTCCACTCATGCATCCGACTCATGCCATCGGTCCATGCCTCATGCTCTTAGGTGCGTATCCAGAAAAGGTTTATGCTAAGGGTTCCGGTAAAATCCGTCCAGAATTAGAATCAAACTATCAAAGTCCTTTTGCATTCGAATCTGCATTGGTATCGCTTAAAGATTGTGATGTTACTATTGAATTAGAACGCTTCCTTTACGGTGTTGCCAGGAGTTACGCCGAATGTTTTAGGGTTTATGGTGAAAAACGTAGTTTTGAATGGCAACAGCTTGACGATGAAGATCCGGTTATTTTTACACGCACAGGTCAGCTTGAATACAATGAAATGTATGATATAGACGGAAACGCCGAACAGTATAGCCGTGGAAGTGAAATCACGAAAGCCCGCGTCAGTATTCCTGATTACGCGCACTTGCTTCCACCCGAAATATCAAAATTCACCAAAGAAACCGTATACAACGTAAAAAACACCCACCTGTCCTTTACACAAGGAGGCGGACATGGCGGATCACACCCTCACATGGTTCATGAGTTCATTAGATCAATCATCGAGAATCGCAAACCTGTTCCTGACGATATACTTGGTGCATACTGGACCGGTGTTGGTATTTGTGCTCATCGCTCCGCAATGGAAAACGGAAAAGAAATCCAGGTACCACAGTTCCATCTGGACTAATTTTCTGGCAAATCCGCAAATACAAGGGTAGTAAAAAATATCTATGTGCCCTCCCCCATTCATAAGGGGGGAGGGACTTTTCTTCTTCAGAATAGTCTTATGAACAGGAATATCCCTACTTATGCTCAACATATTTTTTTGGAGATATTCCGTATAACTTCTTAAAACATTTATTAAAGTAATATTCATCTTTATATCCAACCATGCCAGCTATTGATGATAACGAATATTGCGCTTGATTATCATCCAACAACCGTTTTGCTTTGTCTAATCTTACCCGTGTTAAATAATCGCTGAGATTACTTCCGCTTTCCTGTTTAAACAAATGACTCAGATAAGATGAATTTACAAATAATGCATTTGCTATTTTAGACAGAGAGAGTGTATTATCCATATAATTTTGCTCTATATATCGTTTTGCATCATTTACAATAAGACCCTGCTTCGTTTCAGAGAAATTAGAAAGCAGTTCTTCAGCTTCCAAAAAACAATTTAATACATAATGCTTCAGGTCAACACCAAGTTCAAAAGCCAGTAACTCATTTAGCATTTTATCCAACTTAAAACCAGATTCCTGTATTTGCTTTTCTTTCAAACATTGCCCAAGATCAGATAAAATCCGTATTGCCTGAAAAACCATCTCCTCCCGTGTCCGCGGATAAGAAAGTAAAATCTCTACCTGATTATAAGCATTTTCATAATTACCAGAACGTAATTCATGCAGAAGATTTCCAGAAACTGTATGGTGTAAAGGAAGATCATCCAATAACGTTGGTACCTCATCCTGATAGATACAGCGTGCATTTCCTAATAAGAACCTCCACTTCAATGCCTGTATTGATTCATGATAGGCATCTGACATCATGGATAATCCCTGAAAGGGATCGGATATTCCTAAAGTTACAGTAAAGTTTAAAGTTTTCTGAACAGCATGACAAATATGGTGACAGGAAGTTGCAAACACTTTAACCGAATCAGCGTTATCCAGGGCAGTCAGCACAACAATATGATTATCAAAATCCTGAAATAGAATGCTTGTAAAAGATGTTTCCAAAATTTCCTGCGCGATATTGGAAATTGCAAATTTCCAAAGCTCCTTTTCTAATTGGGGAGCGAAAAGTTCTTCCAGACGATCAATAAGAATGGTCGCTATTTGAAACGTACCGGTGTCAGGACGAATCCCAGTCTGCGTTAGTGGGTATAAATCTAAGGAATTATAGTTTTCAGAACTTTCTATCAGCTTTAAAAGTAATTCTTTTTTATCCAAACGTAATTTCTGATTCTGATAATCAGATATCGTTTTTTTTATCTGGTTCTGGTTAGATAAAACATCCTTTGCTTTGCTAAGTGCCTTGATAAATTCACTGTTATTTAAAGGCTTAAGCAGGTAATCAAGCACTCCCGCTTCAATTGCTCCTTTGGCATAATCAAATTGGGAATATCCGGTTAAGATAATGATCTGTATTTCAGGATATTCCTTATTTACACTTTGAGCTAATGTAATCCCATTGATAATAGGAATATTAATATCCAATAAGAGTAAATTTGGATGTAATGCTTCTATCATTTCCATAGCCTGTCGGCCATCTTTGGCTTCTCCCACAATTTCAAATCCCAAAGCATTAAAATCAATACTCTTTTTAATCAATTCTCTTATTAATATTTCATCATCGATAATTAGTATTTTATACATTCATTCCCTCACATTCTTATGCATGGTTTGATGGTAGAATAATTCTAATCTCCGTGCCGCATCCATATGTACTATAAATATTGAGCCCATATTCAGCTCCGAAATGCAGCTTAATTCTGTCATTTACACTGCTTATACCAAATCCAGCCCGTAAATGATGCTTATCTATTGAGTCCTTTATCTCCATCAGCTGATCTTTACATATACCTACCCCATTATCTTTCACAGAAACAAAAATATTATCGCCAACATACCCTCCTTCAATGGAAATAATCCCAGGTTTTCCATTTGGTTTTATTCCATGATAGATCGCATTTTCCACAAGTGGCTGTAAAGAAAGTTTAATAATGGGACAATCAAGAATTCGATCATCTATTTCATAAGTAAAAGTCAGATTATCTGCATAACGGACTCTTTGAATCGCAATATATTGTCTGGTGATTTCTAACTCTTTACGAAAAGGTAAAACAATTTCTCTTTTTCCTAAAACTGCCCGATAAAAATTTGCCAGATTTTTTATCATATCACAAGCATCCTGGTTGCGTTCGAGCATCAACAGGGAACAAATACTTTCCAGCGTATTATATAAAAAATGAGGATTAATCTGAGCCTGAAGTGCTTGCATTTCATATTCCCTTTTCTTTTTTTCAGCAAAAAAGGTTTGATTTAACAGAGTTTTCATCTTTAGAACCATATTGTTAAAATTCATAGTCAAGTGACCCACTTCATCCATGCCATATGGAGCTAAATAAATATTCAAATTACCATTTGCCACTTCATCAACGGTTTGGGAAAGCCTGCGGAGCGGAAGGGTAATGGCCTTGGATTGATAAGAAACAAATATGAATGCAATTATCATTAGAATTCCTCCCAATGCAAGAGAAATTTCTGCCGCCAGTTTACTATCTCTTAACAAAATATTCAATGGATGCAGGCTAATCAGATACCAATCAAAACGTTCTATATAACAAACATTAATAAGATAATTCTGATCATTATAATAAAAGCAACGACTGCCTGTTTTATTGTCTCTAATCCAATTAATCAATTTTTCATTTTGGATTTCGGCACAATCTGACTCTTCGCCGGAAGCCGAGATAATATTACCATCAAAGTCTAAAATCATTATCTGCATCCCATCGTCTGATGATAGATTCGTATATAAATCCGAAAATACTTTCTCATTAACATTCAGAACGGCAAACCCAATAATACTGCCATTGTCACTGGAAATAATGTTTCTTCTTAAAGAAACTCCTCTACTTAAATCCTTCGAATCTGCTTCATAATTTAAGTCATGGATATTATCCCAAATGAGCTTATTCCAAACGCCATCCATAGTAGGCGCATATTCAGTATATTCCGATTGCAGGGAAGCATCTGAATAATTTACATTACTGGAAGCAATGGCATAGCCGTCATTGCAATATATAACGATTGAACTAATGTAAGATTTAGATATCGTCATCGGATCAAGGATACTTCGAATAAGTGGTTCATATTGATAGCGTGTGTAATAATTTGAAGTGTTTAAAGCCTTTTGAATATAATAATTTGATACCACAATACCAGAATTCATTTCTGTATTAACAAAAAGATCATTCATTCTAAGCCTGACTAACTCCAAATTCCGATTTGATGCTTCAGAATTATTAGATATAAGCATTTTAGAAAATATGACCGTGATCAATCCTGTGACAGTACACAAAAAAAACGCAAGAATAAATATTATAGTAGTAGCCATCTTTTTTGCAATAGGCAAATTTTTATAAAATTGACTGAATTTTTGTAAAACTTTTTTCATTCATAAGTCTCCCTAAATTATTCTCATTTTATAACTAATCATTTCTAATTGAAATAAATCCCTATTATTGCTATCATATAAATTAGATACCTGAAATCCACCCTTGCTTTTAACTCATTAATAATATATTGTTGTTCAAAAAATTCTCCAATGATTTTCCTTTTACAGTTAACCGTACAACGGTCCGTAAGCCTTGCATGCTACCATATCCGCTGCTTCCGTATCCCTGGTTCCAAAACTTCCCCATGCATGCGGTCGGAAGATCCTCTCTTCTTCCACGTTGTGCATAACAACCGGAATTCGAAGCATGGAAGCCAGCGTAATAAGGTCTGCACCCATATGTCCATGGATAAAGGCTCCATGATTGGCACCCCAGTTTGCCATCACACTGTATACATCACGGAATGCACCTTCACCTGTCGTACGTGGTACAAACCAGGTTGTCGGCCAGGTCGGATCGGTCCGGTCATCAATCTTCTTATGCACATCCTCCGGCAGCGTAATGCTCTTTCCTTCAGCAATCTGCATTACCGGCCCCACACCTTCTACCAGATTTACACGAACCATCGTAAGCGGCATCTCCGCATCGGTCTTAAAGTGGGAAGAATATCCGCCACCACGGAACTGGCAAAGCTCTGCCGGACACCAGCTTGTTGCCGTAAGGCAGGCTTCGATATCTTCCTCCGTCATCTCCCACCATGGCTTCATCACAGCATTTCCCTGTGCATCCTTACTCTTACCGGTTGCATCCAGACAGGTTGATCCGGAATTAATCAGATGAATAAAGCCTTCCTTTGCCGAGCCCTCCGGCTTCCATCCGGTTACTCTCTCTACCGCTTCCGGACTCCAATAGCATCTGACATCTGAGAAGCCGCTTGCCTTTCCGGTAAGAAGATTTCCGAATACCATGGAAAGACCGTTCAGATTATCATTCTCTGTCGCAAAGACATAGGGCGCTCTCTTGCCTTCCCAGTCGAAGGTAGAGTTCAGAATCGCCTCGGTAAAGTCTGCATTCGGCTTATAATCCGTCCACATACGCTGTCCCTGGAAGCCTGCAAACAATGCATTTCTTCCAAGAGACTCCTCGACAAAGCCCTTATCCGCAAGCCTCTCATTGCCTTCCATAATATCCTTCACAATGAGCGTCATCTTTACGACAAACTCCCATTCTTCATCCTTCTGCCGTCTGCTGTGTGCACGGCTGTCCGGATTCGGATCATGCCCCTCCTTACAGTGTGCCTTTACCCATGCAAGTGCTTCTTGGAACTTCTCTTCATCATAAATGCCCAGATCCATTCTCCGCAGGATCTCTGTCATATCGACCCATTCCGGACGCATGCCCAGATACTTTATATAAAACAGCGGATCAATAAAGGATCCCATGATTCCCATGGAAACTGCACCGATTCCCACATAAGCCCGGTTCTTCATCTGTCCGACTACGGCTGCACATCTTGCAAACCGCAGAATCTTTTCCTGTACATCGGAAGGGATTTCGCTCTCTTCCATATCCTGTACATCTCTTCCGTAAATGGAATAGCAAGGCAGCTTCATCTGGTTGTGTGCCGCAAGCGCAGAAGCCAGATAAACGGCTCCCGGACGCTCCGTACCGTTAAAGCCCCAGATTGCCTTAATGGTAAGCGGAGAAATATCAATCGTTTCTAACGGATAACACCAGCTCGGAGTCACACTAAGCGTTGCAACCACATTCTGCGTTTCAAAATAAGAAGCACATCTTGCTGCCTCTTCTCCTCCCGCAATACTTCCCGGAAAAATCACAACCTTAATCGGAGTCCCGTCTGCATAAAATACATTTTCTTCAATCAGCTTTTTGGCAGCCTCTGCCATTTCACGCACTTTTCCTTCCAGTGCATCACGAATTCCCATACGTCTGGAATCCACAATGGGACGAATTCCTATCGCCGGATAACTTTTCATATCACTCTCTCCTTGTCTCTTTTTTAGCTTTATCATCTTGCCGCATCTGTTCTGATATTAATCCTTGCTTTTTATCTGAGTACACTTGAATAATCGGAATTCGGACCACTGAATACGTTCCGAAGATACGCAACGGAAGCTGCCGCATCAAGATCCAGCCTCTGTTCATCTGCGCCCTTGCTTAAATCTCTCCATACTTTAATATCACTGCCGACTCCGCCGCCGCTTCTTACAAACGGTTCCATAACGACATTCTTGTCATATCCGATTGCCCGGAGTGCACTGCCGATCTGATACCACGGCATACCACCCTTTCCGGGAAGACGACGGTTATTCTCACCTACATGGAAATGTCCGAGACGGTCACCTGCAAGCAAAATGGCCTCTACCATGTCATCCTCCTCGATATTCATATGGAACGTATCCAGCATGATCTTCACTGCCGGCACATCCACTTCTTCCACGAATTTCTTTGCTTCCGCACAGGTATTGAGCAGATACCCCTCAAAGCGGTTTAATACTTCAAGGCAATATTCCACACCACACTCTCCGGCGATTTTGCCGACGGTACGCACATTGGCAACACTCCTTGCCCAATCTCCTTCTTTATCGATAGGCTTCGAATAATCCACCGGCCAGTAAGAATAAATACCCCCGCCAATCGTATGAATATCCAGAATCTCCAGTTTCTTCAGAATATCGGTATAAAATGCAATCGCATTCTTAACCACCGCAGGATCGCTGCTGCCAAGATTCTCCCCTGCATTCGGTCCATATCCGGCCGTCAGCATAACTCCCGCATCTTCTGCCATCTTTTTCATTTCAAGGAGCTCGTCCTTACTGATATTCTTCAGCATCGCACAGGAGATTTCCAGAATATCAAAGCCCAGATCCTTTACCTTGGAAATGTACTTCTTCTGATCGACATTCCACTCCTTCTCCCAGTATGCAAAATAAATTCCATATTTCATTTGACTTGTTTCCCTTCTTGAATCATATTCTTGTGCCTTCCTTGCAGACTCCTCCTGCTGTCCTGAACAGTTGACTGCTGCATCCGGTTCTTATACCAGCCTGATCATCTGGAAGATCTCCACCTTCGGCAGATAAATCCGTAACGTATCACCAAGTACTTCTGTCTGAAGCTCTGTTCCCTCCGGCAGCAATACAGCCTTTTTATCCGGTTTCTTTACGTCAATATAAATATCGTGCATCGGCACTACCGGAGATTCCTCCTGCTCGTTGATGACGGCAAAATAATCGCTGCCATCCTTTTCCCATCCAATCACTTCTACAAATTTCGGTGCATTGGAGGTATAAACCATCTCTCCGATAAGAGATTGAAGCATTCTCGTAAAGACCTGACGGCTCATATAGGGCCGTGACATTTCAATCGGAGCAGCCGACCAGAGAAGCTTACCCTTTCCGGTATCTTTGAGAATCACGCAGGGCTCATCGGTATAGATTCCGGGAGGATTCGAGTGGATTGCCGCAAAGTCTTCCGTATCCGTCAGGGTATAAGGCAGTACTCTGGTTGCCAGTACCGTAATGCCTTCCGGATCAGTAATCTCCGCTGTCATCTGTGCCATGGGAACCGTGAGAGGTGTCAGGCTTCCAAAACCTTCGAAGATTGCCATTCCTTCTTCTGTCGGGCGCATGTAAGTAAACTGATGCTCTGTTCTTCCGGTCACTTCAATGCCAAGCAGCTTTTGCAGCCTCGGATGACCGACCGGTCCACTAATATAAAGATTTCCACCACGGTTCACGTAGCTTTCGATTTTATCCATTTCTTCATCGCGGATTGCTGCAACATGTGACAGAATCATCACATCTGCCGTCTCGCCATCGATGTTTTTCGTTCCGATTACTTCGAACGGAATATTATTTTCACGCATGATCGATGCTGCTGCCACCGGGCCATCCAGATACAGATCCGGATGAATCTTCTTCTGCATCATATCCTCGCAGTTCTCGTTCGGATTGTACTTGGCATGTGTTGCAAACCAGATTGCCGCATTATGATGGAACTTGCCGGAAACATATTTCTCATAAAGACCGGTCTTTGCATAAATCCGCTTCATCAGTCCGTGATAAACCTCCGGAACAATCGATCCATCCGGGTTAATTGCATCCACAAGCAGGAATGCACCATTATGTACCAGTGCCGTGATCACATGAAGCATCAGCTCTTCTTCAGTCTTCGTGGTGGTATGATAAGCAAGCTCCGGATCACATCTTGACGTATGATATACGAACGGAAGGTTTGGAGATACATTTTTATAATACTTGTTAATAAAGGTCTGCTGCAAAAAACCACCGTAATAGTCACCACCGCAATAATCAATGGCTTCTGTCAACAGTTCACTGCTGCCATCCACCCAGCCGCCGGTGATTCTGGAAAACTGATGTTCAATCGTTACGTTCGGCTTTACGGCTTTCACACAGGCAGTTGCGAAATTCGCATACTCTGCCATCCACAGATCCCTGCGGTATACGAAGTCCAGCCAGTCCGGATCCTTCCAGTCAATTTTACGTGGAAGCTCCTTACCGGTCTCCTTCTTATAACGTTCCCTGCAGCTTGCACAATAGCACACCTCCGGGAAAAAGGTCATATCAAGGAACATTCCCTCAAAATCATACATGGTATTCATTTCCGTGAGGCAGGCCTTCACATACTCCCGGTACTCCGGATTGTTCGGACAGACAATTCCATATCGTCCGCTCTTAAAATCTTCTCCATGCCTGTATTCACGCATCATCTTTCCCTCTGCCGTAACCAGTCTCCAGGACGGATGCTCTTCATATGCCCAGTTATCAAAAATCTGCGTAAAGTACGCAATTACGGCAATTCCGTTTTCATGACAGGTTTTCACCATATCACCAAAAAAATCATACCCTTTAAGTCCCCGGTGCATCCGTCCGACCTTTGTCGGATAGTAGCACAATCCGGTATGCGGCTTGCCCTTTACCATCGCAGCCTGAACGCCTGCATCCTTCAGGGCTTCCACATACTCCTTCACATTGATCTTTGAAAGAAACTCCGGATTCCAGTCATCAATATGCATGTCCATTAAATTTCGTCTGTAGTTTCCTTTAATCCACATATTCTGCCCTCCCAACGAGCGGTTTTATTTAATTATATTCTATCCCCGTAATGTATTGAAAACAAGGAAAAAATAAGGACAAACCATATCGGATTTTTGTTATTTTCCGATTGTTTTATCCTTATTCTTATTTATTATAATAATATGAGAATCTGTCATATCCCATATTACCTTTTATCGTTTTTATGCAGTAATATCCAGTGCATGCCAGTACTCGTCATTTCCGGATCCGCAGGTTACGGTAAGCTTCTTTCCAACAACAAAAACCTTGCAGTTGTTGACACTTCTTAATGCATCCAGCTTTAATTCCATCGTTCCGCCATTGGTGTCAAGGAACAAAACCTTTTCTGTAGACTTACCGGAAACTGTTCCGGTTACGGTAATCGTTGCAGAGGTGTTCACAGATGCAGAACTGCTGCCACGTTCCCCGGTCAGGGTAGAAGCATGCCAGTAACCGTCATTTCCGTTATATCCTCCAACAGTCATCCTGTTTCCTGCAACCGTTACCAATCCGTTGATCGTGTTGGCATTGCTGTCAATCTTAAATTCCATGGTACCATCCTTAGTGTCAAGGAACAGGACGCTTTCTGTTGTCTTACCGGAAACCGTACCCGTAAAAGTATTGGTCACCGTACCTGTGGTATTACTGTTATTTCCACCTGTGGTTGTGCCTTCTGCAACACGGTTTGCATGAAGGTACGCATCACCTCCACGGTAAAACCATACCGTCAGCTTCGTTCCCGTTGTCTTCCATTTGCCATTGGTGGTATCGGCATTTCCATCCACTTTAAATTCCATCGTTCCGTCCTTGGTATCAAGAAACAGGACATCACTTGTGGTCTTGCCGGAAACCGTGCCATTTACATAGGTTCCACCCATGCTGCTACTGCTGTTATTCTGGGTATTGGACGCATCTGCAATCGAAATCGCATGCATATAGGCATCGGAGCCACGCGCACAGGTGATGTTATACTTTCTGTTGGCTACCAGTACGGAACATCCGTTGATGTTGGTCGTCTGGTCATACTTAATCTGCATCTCGCCCTGTGCGGTATCCACATAAAGGACATCGCCATTTGTCTTATCACTGATCGTTCCTGTTATAGTAGAAGTCTTGGAAGTATCAATGGTAATTCCAACAGCTGCTCCGTTATAAGTAATCTTGGTTGCATGCCAGTAACCGTCTGAGCCATGCGAAATTGCTACAGAAAGCTTTGTTTCCGGCAGAAGAATTCTCGCCTCACTGACATCGGTACTGCTGTCAATCTTAATCTCCATCTTGCCATCCTTCGTGGATAACATTAAAAGCTCTGCAGTCGTTCCCGATGCAACCGTTCCCTGTACATTTGCAGTTTCTGCTGCATATACCTCTGTCTGCAAAAACGGTGTCAACAGCATTTAAAGTGTACCCTTTGTCAAGGACACTATGACTTTTTCCTTTTCAGATTTCTATTATATATTTGTTTGTTGTGTAGAGGCATCAAAGTGATGCCTCTGATTGATTGTTTTCACCTTTTGCTTTAGGGATTATCAGAGGATAAATTCCTGTTGTCATATATTGATAATACTCAACAGGTGACAACCTTGCTAAGTCCCATTGATAACGTTCTGTATTATAGTATTCTGTCCAATCCCTAACTGCGTTTAATATCTCCTCATAGCTGTAGCACTCTGACAGATCCAGTTCGTCTTTCATATGACCAAAGAATGATTCCTGAGGAGCATTGTCCCAACAGTTTGCTCTACGTGACATAGACTGTCTCAGTTCATTATCCTTTAACAATTGGATAAATTTAATGCTGGTATAGTGGGAACCCTGATCGCTATGTATTAATGTTTCTGTGCTTAAATCAGTTCTATGTTTTTCTATTAACTGTTTTACTGTTTCTAATACAAAATCAATTTCTAATGATTCGCTGAGAACCCATGACAGCAGTTCCTTGGTACAGGCATCTATAATTGTTGACATATAGCACCGGGGTGCTTTTCCATTTATAATATACGTGATATCTGTTAACAGAATTTTTCTTGGTCCGTGTTCCTCGAATTCACGGTTTACTATATTGGGGGCGGTATATGCGGTTGCCATTGCTTTTGCCATTCTCCGATAGGGATTTGCTTTGCGGATAGGACACTGTAAGTTATATTTCCTCATCAGCCGACTGATTTTTTTGATATTCATCACTATAGGCGGTTCCATGTGCAACAACCTCATATATATGCTACGGGCACCTTTATGGTATCCTCGATACTGGTATGCTTTCAGAATCAAAAGAAAATCCTGTCTGTCCCGTTCCTCTCTTTCCATTCGTTGGTCTTCTGTTGAGAGATAATGGTAATAGCCCGAACGGGATACTCCTGCAATTTCGCACATGGCAGCTACATTCAATAGATTATCGTTTTTTTGCAAAGTATCATAAATAATCTGATACTTTGCATGGGCTGGTATTTTCATTATTCCGGAGTCTCCGGATTTAAAGATACAATTTTTTTTAGAAACTCAATCTCCTGATCTTTATATGCCAGTTGCATTTCTAAATACTTTATCCGATTTTCAGCCGACAGATATCCGTTGCAGCCCTGTGCATAGGTGTTAAGATCTCGAAAGCCATTTCCCTTTTTTACTTCATTTCCAATCATGGTTTTCAGACCATTTATTCTGGAATCCCCCAAGATATTTGGATCTATCCCAAGAGTCGAAACAATCTCACGTGGAAGCCTGCCCTTTGACAGTTCCTCCCAAAACAGTTTTTTAAATTCTGCCGAGAAATGTACAATGCTCGGTGATACATCCAACACATATTTGCTATTTCTCAGTGTGAGCATTTCCTGTTCTGTAAACTTTTTGTTTGCCATAATTTCCTCCAATTCGTTTTTATTTTAATATCAATCTGAATCGGAGTCAAAAATCGATTTTGTCCAAAATAAAGGGGATCATCAGAACCATGTCCGAAGTTAAGGGTTTCCTGTAAACTCATTGTATAGATTTAAGGGTTTTCGTTAAAACTTACTGTCTAATGGTAAGGGTTTTAAAAACTCAAACTGTCTAATCTATAGGGTACATTTTACTTTACCGCTAAAATGGTATAAAAATAAGGACTAAATTAGGCATAACCCCTTGATTTTACTGGGTTTCATCTAACTTGGTCCTATTATAACTCAAACACCATTTTCCCATTTAGAAACCGCCTGATTGGTAATATCTAATAGTTCGGCAAGCTGTATTTGTGTTAGACTTTTTTCTTTTCTACACTGTGCAATAAATGCACCTATTTTTTTCTGATCCATAAAACAAATCTCCTTTATACTATATTTGACCTCAGTATATCAAATAGAGAATTTATTTGGAACATACTAAGCGTTGAAGGGAGTCTCAACGTTGAGTTGAATAGATATCAATTTGCGATAATCATTCTACCATACCGTTATAAATAAATCATCTCATGCAAAACGATTTCTTCTGCCCGATTGCGAATGTTATTGCAACGCTGCACCCATTCCATTTGACGGGTACACTTTAATTTCTCGGTTACGCCCTCGGCAATTTTCATCTGCTCCATGATGGTATCTAACCGTTCCTGTGCCTGTTCGTTCAGGTCTGCAAGATATGTCCACAATTCTCCGGTCAGTATCAATGTGTTCAATCTGGCTGGGTGGACTTCTCTCAAATATTCCCGGTGCATCCGTCCATACTTTCCGATGGGGCGGTGTTCTTCCGGCAGTTTCAAATCTGGGATGTAGTAATCTCCGACAAGGATATAATCAATTCCGTTTTCCGTTATTCTTGGTTTT
>NZ_QUIU01000013.1:0-46413 GCF_003480225.1 Clostridium sp. AM34-9AC | reverse complement strand
TGCCTGTTCGTTCAGGTCTGCAAGATATGTCCACAATTCTCCGGTCAGTATCAATGTGTTCAATCTGGCTGGGTGGACTTCTCTCAAATATTCCCGGTGCATCCGTCCATACTTTCCGATGGGGCGGTGTTCTTCCGGCAGTTTCAAATCTGGGATGTAGTAATCTCCGACAAGGATATAATCAATTCCGTTTTCCGTTATTCTTGGTTTTAATTCGCTCATGTTCCTTACCTCCTGTGGAAGCAGGCTCGTCTGGTACTAACTCAATTACATCAGTAATCTCACAATTCAGCGTTTCGCAGATATGGGCTAATGTGTCCATACTGATGTGCTTTCCCTCTTTGCTCATGTTGGCAATCATATTTGTTGTCATACCGGCGGCAAGCCTTAAAGCTTCCTTGCGGGTCCCCGTCGATCAGAAGCACTTTCTTTCCGGCCTGTGCCAGACCTATTCCCAAGTTCGCACAGGTTGTTGTTTTGCCAACGCCGCCTTTCTGGTTGGCGATGGCGATGATTTGTGTGTTCATGACTTCACCTCATTTCTGATTGTTGCTGTTGTTTCTGGAAATAGAAAAAGCCGCCACTTCAAAATCATAAAGTGACGGCCCTTTCTAATGCCGGAATCTCTGAAACAAAAAAGCACCCAGCTATTTGTTACTGAGTGCCTGCATTAGAATCGTATTTAATTGTTCATATTTGGTCAGATTATGCCAAACCCTCCAGCGAAAAATCCAGTGTCTGAGAGTGCCAAAATCACCCTCAAAAATACCCCCGGAATTGCTCTCTGGTTGTCCTATTTTTTAACCACTAAGGCCGTTTTTTGACCCCATTTTTGCCAGTTGTCCTATATTTAACCACTAAAAATTGGGTGAAAAAGCTCTCGTTTGGTCAAATGAGGTCAAACTTTTGTCACCCGTTTAGGTATAAGAAAACCCCGGAAAGCCTTGATTTTCCGGGGTTTTTGAACCATTTTGATATAGTCTGAGCAGTCGATTATCGTTTACTGAACTGCGGAGCACGACGAGCTGCTTTGAGACCGTATTTCTTTCTTTCCTTCATACGAGGGTCTCTGGTAAGGAATCCAGCCTTCTTCAGAACGGGTCTGAAATCACCGTCTACCTGAAGCAGAGCTCTGGAAATACCGTGTCTGATCGCACCAGCCTGGCCGGTGTATCCGCCACCGCGAACGTTAACCAGAACGTCGAACTTCTCAGCAGTCTCAGTAGCTGCCAGAGGCTGACGAACGATAACCTTCAGAGTCTCCAGACCGAAGTACTCATCAATGCTTCTCTTATTGATTGTAATATTACCATTACCGGGTACTAAATATACTCTGGCGATGGATTTCTTTCTTCTACCGGTTCCGTAGTATCTTTCTGTTTTAGCCATGATTTATTTTCCTCCTCTCAGTCCTTTAGAATGTCAGTACTTCAGGCTTCTGAGCTTCATGCTTGTGCTCAGGTCCTGCATATACGTGAAGTTTGGTGAACATCTGTCTTCCTAAAGGTCCCTTGGGAAGCATGCCCTTAACTGCAAGCTCGATTACCTGCTCAGGCTTCTTTTCTAATTTTTCTCTCAGAGTAGCTTCTTTTAAGCCACCAACGTAATCGGAATGATGATAATATACCTTCTGGTCCATCTTCTTACCGGTTACTTTGATCTTCTCAGCATTGATAACGATAACGTTGTCACCGCAGTCGATGTGGGGAGTGAAGATAGGCTTATTCTTGCCTCTCAGCACTTTAGCAACCTCAGATGCCAGACGGCCTAAGGTCATGTCAGTAGCGTCTACTACATACCATTTTCTATCGATTGTAGCTGGACTAGCCATAAATGTTTTCATTATGTTCCCTCCATATTACTTTCGCCGATTCCTGATCGACTTTTTCAGTGTCCTGGTCTGATAGTAATCTGCAGATGTCCGGCTACATTTTACTTCTTCCCAAAACGGTTGAATACTTTATCTCAATGCTTCGTCGGGGCTTTGACTCAGCATATTGAAACACTGTCACAGTCATATATTATATGGCACCAATCAATTAGTGTCAAGATAATTTTAAAACTTTTTACAGTTCAGCCATAGAACGACCGCATCAACGATTAGATACTGCACCCAAAGCGCTTTTTTTGACATTCTATGAACCAGATGCCTATATATGAGCTAAGTTAGTGACGCAGTGACGGAAAACACAATAACCCGGCATTGCGGATGACGGTCACAGGAACTCGTATTTCATCAGCGTCAGTCCATGGGCCGGTGCGGTAGGTCCCGCTGCACTGCGGTCTTTTGCCTCGAGGATCGTGAAAATATCCATGGGGTCCCGCTTACCCTGTCCGATATCTAACAGGGTTCCGGCAATGATCCTCACCATATTATATAAGAAGCCATTACCACACACACGGATCACCAGATCATTTTCTCCCTGCTCTTCCACTTCCACGGAATAGATGGTACGCACGGTGGATTCTACCTGGGCACCGGTCTGGCAGAAGCTTTTGAAATCATGTTCTCCCTCCAGATAAGCCGCAGCTTCCTGCATCCGGCTCACATCCAGTTCATGATAGGTGAACAGCGAATACAGCCGTTTCACCGGCATGGGAAATTCTGCCCGGTAGATCCGGTACTCATAAGTCTTGCGGCTGTCGCATTTCCGGGGATGCCAGTCATTTTCCACCTGTTCGGACTTCTGGATACGGATATCCTCGGGAAGTCTCTGGTTCAATGCGTAGGAGATTTTCTCCGCAGGCATCCGGCTGGTCGTGTCAAACACAGCGATATTCCCCAGTGCATGCACCCCGGAATCTGTCCGGCTGGCACCGATGACCTCAACAGGCTCTCGCAGCAGATCGGTCAGACACCGGTTCAATTCGCTTTCGATGGTAATCCCGTTATTCTGGATCTGCCAACCATGGTAATTCGTTCCGTCGTAGGCCACGGTCAGGCGGACACGCTTTTTCTCTTTTTCCGGCTGCTTTGACAGCTGTTCCATTGTCATTTCCGCTTCCACTGCATTTCACCCGCTTTCTCTCCTGCCACCTGTCTTAGGTTCCCCGGCATTCTTTCCTGTATTTGACGATATACTATCTGTTATGGGCATTATTGTTTTGCAGTAAAAATTTACGGTAAAAAAGGTAACCTTCCTACCACAATGCTGATCACCATATATGCGACAATACAGCCGTAAGCAATGTAATCTCTCTTATGATAGATCAGCGGCTTCATCTTCG
The DNA here is from genome assembly GCF_003480225.1 of Clostridium sp. AM34-9AC. Taxonomy (NCBI): domain Bacteria; kingdom Bacillati; phylum Bacillota; class Clostridia; order Eubacteriales; family Clostridiaceae; genus Clostridium; species Clostridium sp. AM34-9AC. The sequence continues at coordinate 43,185 of NZ_QUIU01000013.1, read as the reverse complement.
TCCTGCCCTCTCCGCCGCGATAGCATCTGGCCTCCATTGCCATGGCAAGGTCGTTGGCTCTGCGGAATGCAGAGATAAACAGCGGTACTAAAAGGGGCACCATTGCCTTGGCGCGTTTGAATAGATTGCCGCTCTCGAAATCCGCACCTCTTGCGATCTGCGCTTTCATGATCTTATCCGTTTCTTCTAATAATATAGGTATAAAACGAAGTGCAATGGACATCATCATGGCCACCTCATGTACGGGCACCTTGAATACTTTTAAGGGTCCCATCATTTTCTCCATACCATCCGTCAGGTTGTTCGGTGTTGTGGTCAGTGTCATCACGGAGGATCCGATAATCAGCAGTGTCAGCCGGACAGCCATGGAAATGGCCATTTTCAGTCCTTCCTGCGTAATGGTCAGCTTCCAGATCGTCACTAACGGTGTTCCCTGTGTCAGAAACAGATTGAATACCACCGTGATCATCATCAGCATGACGATAGTCTTCATTCCTTTTACCATGAACCTGAACGGTACCTTTGACAGCCGGATCACCATCCCCAGAAACAGGGCTGCGATCACGTATCCCGCGTAATTTTTAAAAAAGAACAGTGATATGATAAACAGGAGAGTACCTCCCAGCTTGACTCTGGGATCCATCCTGTGTATCACGGATTCTGTCTGATAATATTGTCCTAATGTAATATCTCTAAGCATATTGCTCCTCACCAGAGTTTCTGCCCGGCTCCTGTCGGGTCAGAACTCGTATCTTCTCTCTGCTCATGCTGCAATTTGAGCATTGCAGTTCAAATCATTACTTCTGATTGTTCTGTTTCCAGACTCTTGCAATTTCTTCCGCAGCCTCTTCGATCGTTGTGGCATCTACATCCACATCCGCTCCCCGTGCTTTCAGCTCATGCATGATGTAGGTGACCTGCGGTGCTGCCAGTCCTACTTCTTCCAATTCTCTGTAATGTTTGAACACTTCTCTCGGAGTATCGTCATACATGACGCTTCCCTTGTTCATCACAATAATGCGGTCTACGTATTCTGCGACATCCTCCATGCTGTGGGATACCAACAGAATGGTAAGTCCTGTCTCTGTCTGCAGCTTTTTGATCTGCTGTAAAATCTCGTCTCTTCCCTTGGGATCCAGCCCGGCAGTGGGCTCATCCAGGATCAGCACTTCCGGCTTCATTGCCAGCACTCCGGCGATCGCCACACGACGCTTCTGTCCACCGGACAGTTCAAAGGGTGATTGATAGAAAAGCTCATCCGGCAGTCCTACTTTTTTCAGAGCATCGTATGCACGAAGTTCCACTTCCTTTTTATCCAGTCCCAGATTCTTCGGTCCGAAACAAACATCGCTGAATACATCAATCTCAAACAGCTGATGCTCCGGATACTGGAACACCAGCCCTACCTTGCTGCGGAGCTTTTTCATATCATAATCCTTGTCGTAGATGTCTTCTCCGTTAAAATAGATATGTCCGTCGGTAGCACGGATCAATCCGTTCATATGCTGCATCAGCGTGGACTTACCGGAACCGGTATGCCCAATGATACCGATGAACTGTCCATCCGGTATCTTCAGGCAGACATCGTTCAGGGCATGAACTGCCAGCGGTGTATCTGCACCGTATACATAATTCACATGATCTAATATGATAGACATTTTTTCGATCCTTTCCCGGGTACTTTCATTCGCTGCCATCCCCGCCACTATTTCCTGTCGGTTTTTCCATAGCCCAGTGCACTGACCAGCTCTTCTCTTGTCAATATGCCATCCGGCAGCGGAATTCCGCGTTTCTGCAATTCATACGATAGCAGCGTTACCTGCGGCACATCCAGCCGTAGCTTTTTCAGCTGCTCCACCTGTGAAAAGATTTCCCGGGGGGTACCCTGCATGGCAATTTTCCCTTCATCCATGACAAATACCTTGTCCGCATGAATGATTTCTTCCATATAATGGGTGATCAGGATCAGCGTAACGCCTTCCACCTGATTCAATCCACGGACTGCACGGATGACTTCCTTACGTCCACTGGGATCCAGCATGGCAGTCGGCTCATCCAATACAATGCATTTGGGATGCATGGCCAGTACTCCGGCAATAGACACTCTCTGCTTCTGCCCACCGGACAGCTTATTCGGGGAATACTTTCGATATTCGTACATACCTACCGCACGTAAACTCTCTTCCACACGCTGCCAGATCTCCTCCGTGGGGATCCCCATGTTCTCCGGACCAAATCCCACATCTTCTTCCACTACCTGTCCTATGATCTGGTTATCCGGATTCTGAAACACCATGCCGGCTGTCTGACGGACCTTCCAGATGTTGTCCTCATCCTTCGTGTCCATGCCATCGACCCAGAGCGTTCCCTCTGTCGGATTTAAGATGGCGTTCATATGCTTTGCCAGAGTAGACTTGCCAGAACCGTTATGTCCGAGGATGGCTATGAACTGTCCCTGCTCTATATCAAGAGAAACATCATTCACTGCTTTGGTGATCCCTTCCACATTTCCCTCTTCATCCCGACGAATATATTCATATACCACATTATCTGCTTTAATGATCTTCATAAATAATCTCCATTCCATATTCGCTTAGTGCCGGAGAATCTGTTATCTTCTGCTTTTGCAAGATATCGCTCCTATTTTACTAGATTATGCACAGATTTACAACACTTAACAGGGAACTGACCTGACTTTTTCAAAATCTCTTGTATGCTTTTCCAAAAACCATTATAGTTATGCTAGTATCATTATGTATCAGAATATATTAGAAACAGAAACGAGGAAAATTTTTATGAATCCGATTGATCGCAATAAAATATGGAAAATGGTGGGAATCCTTGCTCTCATCACGGTGGTGGCCGGTGGTCTGCTACGGGTCTCCCAACATAACTCTTACACTTTGGGAGATTATGCGTCGGACAATCCCACACTGGCCTACCAGACAGCGGAGCCATCTCTTTCTCCCTCTCCTAGCCCGGCACCTGCCATCGACAGTTCTTCCACAGATTCGACAGAAATCCTGCAGGAAGAATCTTCCATGGCGGAAACTACCGTCCTTACCGGTGTTTTCCTGAATGGAGAGCTCATGTCGGACCAGCGGATCACCCTGTCGGAAGGCTTTTATTATGAACCGTTATCCGAAAAATTGCAGAGATACATAACGGGTGTTTCTTATCCAGTTACTGTGGATAACTCTGATAGTTCTTCGGAAACACTGTTGAAATCTGTCGAAATCGGCTATGACGATCTGCGCTATGTACATATAAGGCATTATGATTTTGAAGGAAATCCTGCAGAAGGGGAATTGATCTGTAACAAGGCGATCGCGCAGGACCTGACGGAGATCTTTTATGAACTGTATTGTAATGAATATCAACTGGAAAAAGTCTTATTGATCGATGAGTACAACGGAGACGACACCGCCTCCATGGAGGATAATAATACCTCCTGTTTCAATTATCGTCCGGTAGAAGGGACCTCATCCCTGTCAAAGCATGCCCTGGGATTAGCGATAGACATCAATCCCTTTTACAATCCTTATATTACATACAATAAGGATGGCAGCGAAAGGGTATCTCCTGCAAACGCTTCCGCCTATGCAGACAGAACTGCTTCCTTCCCCTACAAAATTGACGAAAACGATCTGTGCTATCAGTTATTTAAAGAGCATGGCTTCACCTGGGGAGGTCACTGGAACTCCTGCAAGGATTACCAGCACTTCCAGAAGGTGGTGGAGTAAGCCGCTTGTCAGCAATCATTTTCCTGTAATAATCGAGTAGACTGTCTCCTACTCGATTTGTATACTTCGAATACACAAAAAGCGCCTCCGGAAATAAACCAACTCATTTCCGAAAGCGCTATTTTTATGTCTGCTTATAAGTTATGGATTAAACTAATTCCAGAACAACAGTCATAGCTGCGTCACCCTTACGCTGACCGATCTTAACGATTCTGGTGTAACCACCCTTACGGGTAGCATACTTGGGAGCATACTCATCGAAGAGCTTTGCAACCAGGTCAACTTCCTTGGTGTTCTTTTTCTTGCCTGCTGCATCAGCGGGAACCTCAACTACAGGGTTCAGAACCTTCAGCATCTGACGACGTGCATGAGATCTGGTAGGCAGATCCTTCTTGATCTCCTTCTCAACTTCGTCGTATACAGTAACGGTAACACCGTTCTCGATCTTAACCAGCTTGCCATCCTTATCGCGATGGGATTCAGCCAGGACCTTACCGGTCTCCTTGTCAACGATCTGCTTTACACGCTTGCCGTCCTTGTCCTTGCGGGCAACCTTGGTGGTAACTTTAACAGTTTCGAAGTTATCCTTCTCTTTTACTGCAAGAGCGATCAGTCCATCAACGATCTTCTGTACTTCCTTAGCCTTAGCTTCGGTGGTAACGATCTTGCCGTTGTTGATCACTGCAGTTACCTGATTTCTTAATAATGCCTTTCTCTGTGCAGATGTTCTGCCGAGTTTTCTGTACTTTGCCATGATAATTTTCCTTTCTCCATTCATGGTACATCCGGCCATGCACTTTGGACTTACTTACCGAATGCGTTATTTTTTGCCATTTAGAGATAAACCGCATCCGAACACTTTGGGCTTACCGGATACGGAAATCTTACTTTTTATGTTCAGCTGAAATTAGTTCTCATCGCTGGGGTTCAGCTGTAATCCCAGCTCTTTCAGTTTAGCCAGAACTTCTTCCAAAGATTTACGTCCGAGGTTACGAACCTTCATCATATCTTCTGAAGTCTTATTGGTTAACTCTTCTACAGTATTGATACCTGCTCTCTTCAAGCAGTTGTAAGAACGAACGGAAAGCTCCAGCTCGTCAATACTCATCTCCAGAACCTTTTCCTTCTCGTCGTCTTCCTTCTCTACCATAACCTCAGCGGTCTTAGCATTTTCGGACAGGTCGATGAACAGGTTCAGATGCTCGCTGAGCACCTTAGCTGCCAGGCTGACTGCCTCATCAGGAGCCAGGGTTCCGTTGGTGTATACATCCAATGTAAGCTTGTCGAAATCAGTACTCTGACCTACACGGGTATTTTCTACCGTAACGTTAACTCTCTCTACAGGTGTATAGATAGAATCAATGGCAATTACGCCAATTGGTAAATCTTCGTGTTTGTTCTTGTCGGCACTTACGTAACCGCGGCCTCTTGTAATAGTTAACTCCATGTAAAGCTTGGTATCTTTACCGCTCAGAGTTGCGATTACAAGGTCGGGGTTCAGAATTTCAATATCCTGATCACACTGGATATCAGAAGCTCTTACAACACCTTCGCCTTCAAACTCGATATATGCAGTCTTAGCCTCATTGGTCTCGCTGTTGTTCTTGATCGCAAGGCTCTTGATGTTCATGATGATCTCAGATACATCTTCCTTTACGCCGGGAATAGAACTGAACTCATGAAGAACACCTTCAATTTTGATCTGGCTAACTGCAGCACCGGGCAGGGAAGACAGCATGATTCTTCTCAGGGAGTTACCCAGAGTAATACCATAGCCTCTTTCCAGGGGTTTTACTACGAATTTACCATACTTTTTGTCTTCTGAAATCTCGCTAACCTCAATATTAGGTCTTTCAAAATCAAACACTGCCAATACCCTCCTTTGCGAACTTTATATGTTGACATGTTCTTACGAACAATATCCCATGGAATAATATTCCACAGGAAATGTTCATTGGGGTTACATAAAACTTACTTGGAGTACAACTCGACGATAAGCATCTCGTCAACAGGAACATCGATCATCTCTCTGGTAGGCAGATTCTTGATGGTTCCCTTAAAGTTCTCAACATCAGCATCGATCCATTCGGGTACTAATCTTCCAGCAGTAACATCAAGGATATCCTTGTATCTCTGCATGGATTTAGCGCTCTCCTTGATCTCGATAACATCGCCAGCCTTGATCAGGTAAGAAGGAATGTTTACACACTTACCGTTTACAAGTACATGCTTGTGGTCAACGATCTGTCTTGCTTCTCTTCTGGTTCTTGCAAAGCCCATTCTGAACACTACGTTGTCCAGTCTGCTCTCTAACAGGGTCATCAGGTTCTCACCGGTCATGCCCTTCATTCTATCAGCCTTCTCATAGTAGTTACGGAAAGGCTTCTCCAGAACGCCATAGATGAACTTAGCCTTCTGCTTCTCTCTTAACTGAAGTCCGTACTCAGATACCTTTTTGCCTGCTCTTGCAGAGGTTCTGTTAGACTTCTTGTCATAGCCCAGGTAAGAAGGCTCAAGGCCAAGGGCTCTACATCTTTTCAGTACAGGTACGCGATTTACTGCCATTTTTTTATTTTCCCTTCTTTATACTTCGGAAGTGACTTCCGAGGGTTGTTTACAGTGCCGCATTGCGGCACTTTCATCCAACTTGTTCTAATGTTACTTCATTCACTGTTCCGTCTGATGACGAACTCTCACTAAACGCGACGACGCTTAGGAGGACGGCATCCATTGTGAGGTACAGGAGTTACATCACAAATGCTTAAGACATCCAGTCCACTTGCAGACAGAGCTCTGATTGCTGCTTCGCGTCCTGAACCAGGACCCTTTACAAATACGTCAACGGACTTTAATCCGTGAACAAGAGCAGCCTTTGTTGCTGTTTCAGCAGCCATCTGTGCAGCATATGGAGTAGATTTCTTTGAACCTCTAAAACCAAGACCACCGGCACTTGCCCAGCTAAGAGCATTACCTTCAGCATCAGTTAACGTTACGATTGTGTTGTTAAAAGAAGACTGAATATGTGCCTGTCCGCGTTCAACGTTTTTTCTTACACGCTTTTTTGTTACTTTCTTTGCAACTTTTTTAGCCATTTTAAACTAACCTACTTTCTCATTTCCTGGGGATGCTTACATTTGCTTCCCTCTCACAGTTACATTACGATCTTAATTACTTCTTCTTGTTTGCCACCGTGCGCTTAGGTCCCTTACGAGTTCTTGCGTTGGTCTTAGTCTTCTGACCACGAACAGGAAGTCCTTTACGATGACGAATACCACGATAGCAGCCGATTTCCTGAAGTCTCTTGATATTCAGAGCGATTTCTCTTCTCAGATCACCTTCTACCATAACGCCAAGCTTTTCGATAGCTTCACTGATCTTCTTTACCTCATCATCGGTAATATCTCTCACTCTGGTATCAGGATTTACACCTGCTTCTGCTAACAGCTTGTCAGCAGTAGGTCTGCCTATTCCATAGATATAGGTCAAACCGATCTCAATTCGTTTTTCTCTAGGTAAGTCTACACCTGCGATACGAGCCATTTACGTTTCCTCCATTTTCCTGCGTAATCTCTTACGCTTTGCGCAACATTTCTGCGCTCACAACTTTCGTTGTGTGTGCGTACGTTTTGGTCTGTTAATTGTACGCCCAATAGTTACTAATTGATTGGGGCTCTCACCCAATCGGACACGATCCGATCTTTCCACGACGAAGGCGTCTAATTCTTTTCACCGTGGTATCAACAAGTAATCTCCCGTAAGCTCTATCCAAATCTATTATGAAAATTGATGATTATCAATTCAGCCGCACATAATAACTGGACAAGAACTCACATACCTGATCAAATGACGATCAAGCGGTGATTATCCCTGTCTCTGTTTGTGCTTCGGATTCTCACAGATTACTCTGATGCGTCCTTTTCTCTTGATGATTTTGCACTTTTCGCAAATCGGTTTTACTGATGATCTAACTTTCATGTTAAACCCTCCTTTCAAAAAAGACCGTCTTACATTATAGCATGACGGTCTTTCCTTTGCAAGCGTATTATTGCACTTTTTTTAATATTTTTTGACTTTTTTGTTGTTTTTTTGCCTGCTTTACATTCAAAACGATAAAAGTGATAGCCGCAGCCGCTGCAACACTTAAAATTCGGAAGGTAAATCTCGCATGCAATGCTGAATGATGTTGTACTGCAATGATCCAGACGAAGGGAATTGCAGCTATGAGTACTACGGGAACCAGCTGTGCAAATATTTCCTTCCATTTGCCCGTGACGATTATCACCACAAGCATTCCTATCGCTATCGCTGCCAGCACTCCTGCAGCAATTCCAATATAGGCCGGATATTCCTGAAGATTCAGTCCGATGACATAGACCCCCCCGTTCATCCGGGGTCTGCCGCCAATAGCTTCGGTACGGCCGATAATGGACCAGATAGCATCCTTGATCGTACCGGTATGTAATGTCAGATCTGCAATGACCCATTTTGCTGCCCACATTCCGGCATAACCGATTGCCCAGCTTACACTGAAGCCGGTCAGTCTTTTGATATTATTCCACAGGCGATCACTTTCTAATAAGAAGTAACAGCACAGAGGAATTCCCAAAGTAACGATGGGATACGTCAGAAAATCAAAATAAGACGTCAGAATTCCCACGATCAGGAAGAATTCCGGATATTGTCCTTTTTCGTGCAGTCTGTCATGATGTAACAGCATGTATTCCACCGCCAGAAGCGTCAAAATCCAGCACACTGACATGGTCAGTGATACAAGAACCAGCACCGGCTTCATAAACAGGAAACTTCCCAGAGTCACGACTGCGACACCTGCATTTTGCTTTTGGATTGCCGTAACCAGCACCCAGATCATAAGCGCGATCTGCACCGCCAGCTCCAGCCATACCACGTGCTGCCAGGAAAATAACAGTAACAGCGGCTTTAAATATAAAAGATAGCCGTGCCAGTATCTCGCATAAATGTGGAGATACATGTTATTGACGTTCTCATGGGATTCACAGAAGGATTTGAGAGAATCCTCCGGTGTCCATACATCCTCTTCCAGATCATAGTGGTACATCCACATAGCGTGTTCGTAGGCATTTTTGTCCGGCAATCTCTCTATGGCATTCTGCACCATAATAGCATCGGTGTAGGTCTCTCTGTTTTTCCACAGGTACTGCGAAAATGCATCTTCCGGTATCTCGTCTCCGGTCTTCAGCATATCCCCGACACTTTTCTCCACATTCTTTCTCATAGGTCCTACCGGAAGCAAGAATACCAGTACTAACAGTATCGTTCCCACTACCGCACTGACCGCCAGAATGGCAGCAAAGTTACGTATTTTTTTAGCCATAGCTATTTTCTCTCCAGATGGTATTTACTTATCTCTCCAGATGATACGTCCCTTGCTCAGATCGTAGGGAGACAGTTCCAGTGTTACCTTATCTCCGGGAAGGATACGGATGAAGTTCTGACGAAGCTTACCACTGATGGTAGCCAGTACTCTGTGTCCATTTTCCAGTTCTACACGGAACATGGTATTGGGAAGCTTCTCCACAACGGTTCCTTCGATTTCGATTACATCACTTTTAGACATAAATTTCCTCCATAGCTTTCTACTCTTTACTACTTTTACTGCTTTATATTACTTATTACACAGATACGCTTCCAGGGTCTTACAGATTCGTCTGTTGATCTCGTCTTTCTCCCCCGGAAGGTTCTGTTGCATGCTTTGTATCAACGCATCCTCTGCCGAAGAATGTATGATCTGGATATGTTTTTTCTTTTTCTTCTTCGGATGTTCCACACCGCGCAGCCTTCCGTCGCACAGATAGACCCATTCTTCCTCTTCACCGACGATCATGTACAGTCTGTCCTTATCGTGTCCGGCCTTTGAAGTTGCAAATTCTCCTAACATATCAAAATCTTACCTTTCTTCTCCGGGTCTACCGTTATCCGTTCCTTAATACATGGTCAGGATCTCCGGCTCACCGTCTGTGATCAGGATGGTATTCTCATAATGTGCAGACAGGGATCCATCCTCGGTAACTACAGTCCAATCATCGTCCAGCCATGCCACATCCGGTCTTCCGATATTGATCATGGGCTCGATTGCCAGCGTCATACCGGCCTGAAGCTTCAGTCCACGTCTATGCTGTGCGAAGTTGGGAATCTGGGGATCCTCATGTAAGCTGGTACCAATGCCGTGACCTACCAGATCTCTTACGATTCCGTAGCCAAAAGGCCTGATATAGGCATCAATGGCATTGGAGATATCATACAGATGATTGCCTGCCTTTGCCATCTCTATTCCTGCAAAAAAGCTTCCTTTGGTCCTCTCCATCAGAAGTCTTGCCTCCTCACTTACCTGCCCTACCGGGAAAGTACGTGCCATATCGGAATGGTATCCTTTATAAATCAGTCCTGCATCCAGACTTACAATATCACCTTCGTGAAGAATATGATCCTTGTGAGGTATACCATGTACGACTTCATCATTCACGGATACACAGATAGATGCCGGATATCCGTTGTAATTTAAGAAGTTGGGAATGCAGCCATGGGCACGGATCAGTTTTTCTCCCAGGTTATTGATATCCAGAGTGGATACCCCGGGGTGTACTGCCTTCTCCATCTCGCTGAATACATCCGCCAGAATCTTACAAGATTCTCTCATCAACTCAATTTCACGCTGTGATTTGATAGTTACTGCCATTTTATTCACCTTTCTGTTCCGGACCTTACTGCTGCTGATCAGTGATCCGGACTTTTCCTAGCCAAGAATTGCTACGATATCTGCGAATACTTCCTTCATATCCTTGGTGCCGTCTACGGTCTTTAATACATTTTTCTTGGTATAGAATTCGATCAGGGGCTGGGTCTGGTCATGATAAACTTTCAGACGGTTCAGTACGGTCTCAGGCTTATCATCGTCACGCAGTACCAGTTCCTGTCCGCACTTGTCACAGATGCCTTCCTTCTTGGGAGGAATATGCTCAATGTGATAGGTTGCGCCGCAGGACAGGCATGCACGTCTGCCGGACATTCTCTTCACGATATTCTCATCGGGAACATTTACATCGATTGCAAAATCAATGGCATCTCCCAGCTCAGTCAGTGCCTTGTCCAGTACTTCTGCCTGAGGAATGGTTCTGGGGAATCCATCCAGTACATAACCGTTCTTGCAATCATCCTGTGCTACTCTGTCTAAGAGGATCTTAACAGTCAGTTCATCGGGAACCAGCTGTCCCTGATCCATGTATTTCTTTGCTTCCATACCAAGTTCGGTTCCGTTCTTGATATTTGCACGGAAAATATCGCCTGTGGATACATGAGGGATTCCGTACTTTTCAGCGATCATCTTTGCCTGGGTACCTTTACCTGCGCCGGGTGCGCCTAACATGATAATTTTCATCTTTGCTCCTATCTGCCTGTTGCTACAGGCTCTGCTCTTTCTATAGATAAGCTACAAATACAGTCCAACATTTACATTTTAACTTTTATGCGGCTTTTTTGCAATACATTTTCCTATAATACAATAATGCAAAAATAACCGGATGATTACAAACCATCCGGTTACTGTTATGCTACTAATCTTCCAGGAATCCCTTGTAGTTGCGAACGAGCATCTGAGATTCTACCTGCTTCATGGTCTCCAGTACTACGCTTACGATAATAATCAGGCTGGTACCGCCGAAGGATACACTTGCGCCGAACACACCATTAAAGAAATACGGGATCACAGATACAATGATCAGGCCAATCGCACCGATGAATACGATATAATTCAGAATCTTGTTCAGATAATCACTGGTAGGCTTACCAGGTCTGATACCGGGGATGAAACCACCCTGCTTCTTCATGTTATCGGCAATCATCAAAGGATTAAATGTAATGGATGTATAGAAGTATGCAAAAAATACAATCAATACAATGTACAGCAAAAGTCCCAGGGAATAAATCGGCTGACTGGGTTTGCACCAGTAACCGGAATTCAGACCTTTCAGGATCTCTGCCCATACGCCGGTTCCGTTATATCCGATAAAGGAACAGATAATAATGGGGAACTGCATAATGGACTGTGCAAAAATGATGGGAATAACGCCGGAAGTATTTACTTTCAACGGAATATTGGAAGTCTGTCCGCCGACCATCTTTCTGCCCTGCATTTTCTTGGCATACTGTACCGGAATCTTGCGCACACCATCATTTAAGATGATAACCAGTACCACCATGGCAATAATAATTGCGAAGATGATAACTACTGCAAGGATTGCGGTTGCCGGAGCTTTTCCGAATACGAACTGCTCAAACAGGTTGCTCAGGTCTTGAGGCAGTCGGGAAATGATGTTGATCACCAGTACGATGGAAATACCATTTCCGATACCTTTTTCTGTGATTCGTTCACCCACCCACATCAGGAAAGCACTACCAGCGGTAAGTGCTGTGATCGTGGTAATTACATTCAGAGCGTTGAACTCGATCAAGTAGCCCTGTCTGCCAAAACCGATTGCCATTGCTGTGGACTGGATCAGTGCAAGCGCTACGGTAACGTATCTGGTGATGGCAACCATTTTTTTACGGCCGTCTTCACCGTCACGCTGCATTTCTTCCAGCTTTGGAATAGCAATTGTAAGCAGCTGCATGATAATGGAAGATGTAATATAAGGGTTGATGTTCAATGCCAGAATAGACATGTTCAGGAAAGAACCGCCCGTAATGGCATCAAAGAAACTGAACGCACCGCCTGTCTGCTGGGCAAACCATTGAGAAAAGAACTTCGTGTCCACCCCGGGTACGGGAAGCTGTGATCCGATACGGATCACAACTAACATTCCCAGTGTAAAAAGAATCTTCTGTCTGATTTCTTTGATTTTAAATGCGTTTTTCAGTGTTGTAAGCATTACATCACCTCAGCAGTTCCACCAAGAGCCTCGATCTTTTCTTTTGCGGATGCGCTGAAAGCATCTACCTTTACATCAAGCTTTTTGGTAAGTTCTCCGTTTCCAAGGATCTTAACTCCATCTCTGGGGTTCTTAATGATTCCTGCTTCAACCAATGCGTTTACATCAACGGTAGCACCGTTGTCAAAGCACTCCAGAGCACTTACATTGATAGCAACGATTTCCTTAGTGTTTCTGTTAGTGAAACCTCTCTTAGGAATACGTCTGTATAAAGGCATCTGACCACCTTCGAAACCAGGTCTGGGAGCTCCGGAACGAGCCTTCTGTCCCTTATGACCCTTACCTGCGGTCTTGCCATTTCCTGAACCGTGTCCACGGCCTCTTCTAAAATTATCACTGTGTTTGGAACCTTCTGCAGGTCTTAAATTGGATAATTCCATTCCTAACACCTCCTTATCTGATTATGCTTCTTCTACCTTGATCAAATGATTCACCTGACGGATCTGTCCTCTTGTTGCATCATTATCAGGCAGTACTACGGACTTACCGATCTTACGCAGTCCCATAGACTCCACGATTGCTTTATTCTTCGGCACAGCGCCGATGGTGGACTTTACCAGAGTGATCTTTAACTTCTTGTCTGCCATACTCTACTCCTTTCTGTTGGCCCTGTCAACTTAACGGGAAGATCCGGCTTACGCCAGAACTTCCTCAACAGACTTTCCACGATTCTTTGCTACTTCTTCGGGAGCCTTGATCTGGCTTAAACCGGAGATTGTTGCAAGAACAACGTTCTGCTTATTGTTGGAGCCAAGAGACTTGGTACGGATATTCTTGATACCTGCAAGCTCACAAACGACACGAGCGGGACCACCAGCGATGATACCGGTACCGTCGGGAGCCTTCTTCAGTAAAACGTTAGCAGAACCGTACTTACCGATGAAATCATGGGTGATGGAATTGTTCTCATCCAGATTGATCTCTACGATGTGCTTAACAGCGTCTTCCTTACCCTTACGAATAGCTTCGGGAATTTCTACAGCCTTTCCCAGACCAGCGCCTACATGGCCGTTGCCGTCACCAACAACTACCAGTGCGGTGAATCTCATGTTACGACCACCCTTAACGGTCTTGGTTACACGCTTGATGGTAACAACTTTATCATTTAACTCTAACTGGCTTGCATCTATGATTGTGTGTTTCATGGTGTATTCCTCTTTCCTTTCCTAGAATTCCAGGCCAGCTTCTCTGGCTGCATCGGCTAAAGCTGCTACTTTACCCTGATAAATGAAACCGCCACGGTCGAAAACAACTTCTTTGATACCTTTTTCGATTGCTCTCTTTGCGATAACAGTTCCAAGATATGCTGCTGCATCAACGTTATTGGTCTTCTCCAGCTCTGCCTTGATCTCTTTCTCAAGAGTGGATGCAGATACTAAAGTGTTACCAACTGTATCGTCGATAATTTGAGCATACATATGATTATTGCTTCTGAACACTGCAAGACGAGGTCTTTCAGCAGTGCCGCTGAAGCGGTTACGAATTTTCATGTGCTTTTTTGCACGTACTAACTGTCTGGACTCTTTACTAACCATCTTCATACTCTCCTTATCTATTATTTCTTACCAGTCTTACCAACTTTACGTCTGATGGTCTCATCGGCATACTTGATACCCTTGCCCTTATAAGGCTCAGGTCTTCTCTTGTCGCGGATCTCAGCAGCGTACTGGCCAACTTTTTCTTTGTCGATACCCTTAACGATGATCACGTTCTGGCCTTCAACTACAGCTTCAATGCCTTCGGGATCGATCATCTCTACGGGATGAGAGTAACCAAGGTTCAGGGTCAGCTTCTTGCCGGACTTAGCAGCTCTGTAACCAACACCATTTACTTCCAGCTTCTTCTCGAAACCTTCGGTAACACCTACTACCATGTTGTGGATCAGAGTTCTTGTCAGGCCGTGAAGAGACTTCATCTTCTTCAGATCGTTGGGTCTGCTTACGAGAACTTCTGCACCTTCCACTTTAATTTCCATCTCAGAGGGTAATACTCTTACCAGAGTACCCTTGGGACCTTTCACAGTCACTTTGTTATTTTCTGCAACTTCTACAGTAACACCTGCAGGAATTGCGATTGGCATTCTACCTATTCTGGACATGCCCGTACCTCCTAATTTACTAACTTACAACAGTTGCTAAAATCTTTTCATCCCACGGAGAATTTTACGCTTGCGGAAAATTCTCTTAGAGACGAAACTTAGAATTTCTTTTCGTTTCCGGAGAATTCCGCAGGAATTCTCTTAGGGATGAAACATAGATTTTGTTAGTCAGCGTACTTTGCTGACTTAGAAAATCTTTTCATCCTTACCAAACGAATGCTAATACTTCGCCGCCAACCTGAAGCTCACGAGCCTTCTTGTCGGTGATAACACCCTGGTTGGTAGAGATAATAGCAATACCCAGACCGCCAAGAACCTTAGGCAGATCTTCCTTGCCAGCGTATACACGTAAGCCGGGCTTAGAGATTCTCTTGATGCCGGAGATGATCTTCTCGTTCTTGTCTGCGCCGTACTTCAGAGTGATGTGGATGGTCTTGAAACCACCGTCTTCAACGATGTCGTACTTCTTAATATATCCCTCGTCCAGCAGAATCTGTGCGATAGCCAGCTTCATCTTGGAAGAAGGTACGTCTACGGTGTCGTGTTTTGCAGTATTTGCATTACGGATTCTTGTAAGCATATCTGCGATAGGATCGCTCATTGTCATGATTTAGTTTCCTCCTTATTATTTGACTTGAATCATGCTAAGTACATACACTTTGTATATACCATCTATATTATAAGATAATTCTTATAACCAAAACTTTTAGAAATTCTTACTCGACGCCTTTCGACGCCTTAGAATTTCTTTTCGTCTCGGAGAATTCCGAAGGAATTACTTTTCATCCCGGAGAATTTTGCCATGCAAAATTCTCTTAGAGACGAAACATAGAAATTCTTAGGCGGCGTCTTTCGACGCCTTAGAATTTCTTTTCGTCTTTACCAAGATGCCTTCTTAACTCCGGGGATCTCGCCCTTGTATGCCAGTTCACGGAAGCAAACACGGCAAATTCCGTATTTTCTCAGTACAGAGTGGGGACGACCACAAATCTTGCAGCGGGTATAAGCCTGAGTAGAGAACTTAGGTTTGCGCTGCTGTTTAATCTTCATTGATGTCTTTGCCATCAGAATTTACCTCCTTGATTACTTTGCGAAAGGCATGTTGAACAGTCTCAGCAGCTCACGTGCCTCTTCGTCGGTCTTAGCAGTTGTTACGAAAATGATATCCATACCTCTGGTCTTGTCAATCTTATCGTACTCGATCTCAGGGAAGATGAACTGCTCTTTGATACCGAGTGCATAGTTACCTCTGCCGTCGAATGCGTTAGGGTTAACGCCTCTGAAGTCACGGACACGAGGAAGAGCGAGGTTAACCAGACGATCCAGGAACTCATACATCTTCTCACCACGCAGAGTGGTCTTACATCCGATGGGCATGCCCTCACGGATCTTGAAGTTTGCTACGGAATTCTTAGCCTTGGTCAGAACTGCCTTCTGTCCGGTGATAGCTTCCATATCAGCAACTGCATTCTCAAGGATCTTAGCGTTTTCTTTTGCTTCACCAACACCCATGTTGATAACGATCTTGTCGAGCTTGGGAACTTCCATTACATTAGCGTAACCGAACTTCTTGGTCATAGCATCGACGATCTCATTGTTATATAAATCTTTCAGTCTGCTCACTTATATTTCCTCCTTCCTATTGATTAGTCAATCACTTCGCCTGTTGACTTTGCGAAACGTACTTTCTTGCCGTCTTCAACCTTGAAGCCAACTCTTGTGGTCTTGCCTTTTACAACAAGCATAACGTTTGAAATATCAATAGGAGCTTCTTTCTCAACAATACCGCCATTGGGGTTTGCCTGAGAAGGCTTTGCATGCTTTGTGATCTTGTTAACGCCCTCAACCAGGACTTTATGATTCTTTACATCTACAGAGAGAACCTTGCCCTCTGTACCTAAGTCTTTACCAGCGATAACCTTAACGGTGTCGCCCTTCTTAATTTTCATTGTAGACATGTGGCAACCTCCTTATAATACTTCGGGAGCCAGGGAAACAATTTTCATGAACTGTTTCTCACGAAGCTCTCTTGCAACCGGCCCAAAGATACGGGTTCCTCTGGGAGTCTTGTCATCTTTGATGATAACTGCAGCGTTCTCATCAAACTTGATGTAAGAACCGTCTTTACGACGAGCGCCCTTTACGGAACGAACTACAACTGCCTTTACTACATCACCTTTTTTTACAACGCCACCTGGTGTTGCATCTTTAACGGAAGCAACAATCACGTCGCCGATCTGTGCATATCTTCTGGTAGAACCGCCCATAACACGAATGCAAAGTAACTCTTTTGCGCCGGTGTTATCAGCAACTTTCAGTCTACTTTCCTGCTGAACCATGTTATTCCTCCTTCACCGCTTCCGCGGTTTCTTACAAACTTAATATTCGCGTGCTAATTTATTTAGCTCTTTCTACGATCTCAACAAGTCTCCATCTCTTGTCCTTGGACAGGGGTCTTGTCTCCATAACTTTTACGATATCGCCAATGTTGCACTCGTTATTCTCGTCATGCGCCTTCAGCTTGTAGGTGTCCTTTACGATCTTTTTGTAAAGGGGATGCTTAACATGCTCTTCGATTGCAACTACAATAGTTTTATCCATCTTATTACTGATAACCTTACCAGTACGTGTTTTTCTCAAATTTCTTTCCACGGTTTGATCTCCTTTCTACGCACCCACGCGTTACGCTCTAGCCTTCTCGGTGATAACAGTCTGAATACGTGCAATGTTTCTTCTAACTTCTTTGATTCTTGCAGTATTATCTAACTGATTGGTTGCGTTCTGGAATCTCAAATTGAAAAGTTCTTTTTTAGCAGCTACCAGCTCCTGTGCCAGTTCTGCATCGGACTTTGTCTTCAATTCTTCTACAAATTTATTTGATTTCATTCTGTCACACCGCCTTCCACATCTGCCTTAGCAATGATCTTACACTTACAAGGGAGCTTGTGCATAGCAAGACGTAATGCTTCACGAGCGTCCTCTTCGGGAACACCAGCGATCTCGAACATTACACGTCCGGGCTTAACAACTGCTACCCAGCAATCTACAGCGCCTTTACCGGAACCCATACGAGTACCGAGAGGCTTTACAGTTACGGGCTTATCGGGGAAAATCTTAATCCATACTTTACCGGTACGCTTGGTATAACGGGTAAGCGCAATACGGGCTGCCTCAATCTGATTAGACTTGATCCAGCAGGGTTCTGTAGCAACCAGACCAAATTCGCCATACGCCAGGGTGTTACCTCTGGAAGCTTTTCCGGCCATGGATCCACGGAACTGTTTACGACGTTTTACTCTCTTCGGCATTAACATTATTTATCGCTCCCTTCCATCTGATTTCCTTTTGTAGGAAGTATCTCGCCTTTATAAATCCAAACTTTAACTCCAACTTTACCATAGGTGGTGTTTGCTTCAGCAAAACCATAATCGATATCTGCTCTCAGTGTCTGCAGAGGAATGGTTCCCTCGCTGTAGAACTCAGCACGAGCGATATCAGCACCGCCCAGACGACCAGAACAGCAGGTCTTGATACCCATAGCACCGGACTTCATGGTTCTGCCCATGCAGGACTTCATTGCACGTCTGAAGGATACACGGTTCTCCAGCTGCTGAGCGATGTTCTCAGCTACCAGCTGTGCATCTCTGTCAGGTCTCTTGATCTCTTTAATGTCAACCATAACCTTCTTATCGGTTAATTTGGCGAGCTCTTTCTTGGTTACTTCGATCTCAGCGCCGCCCTTACCGATTACAACACCGGGCTTAGCAGTATAGATGATAACCTTTACTCTGTCAGATGCTCTTTCGATCTCGATCTTGGAAACACCTGCACTGTATAATTTCTTCTTCAGGAACTTTCTGATGTTGTAGTCTTCTACCAGATAATCGGAAAACTCTGCATCAGCGTACCACTTGGAATCCCAATCTTTAATAACACCGACTCTCAGGCCGTGAGGATTAACTTTCTGTCCCATAAACTTTTAATAGCTCCTTTCCCTACTTCTTCTCATCAAGAACGATGGTAATGTGGCTCATTCTCTTTTCGATTCTATAAGCTCTACCCTGTGCTCTGGGCTTTACTCTCTTCATGGTAGGTCCTTTGTTTGCAAAGCACTCTGCAACATAAAGGTTCTCGGTATTCATACCGTTATTGTTCTCAGCGTTAGCGATTGCTGACTCAAGCAGCTTCTTGATCAGGCTGGAAGCATATCTGGGATTGTACTCCAGAATACCAAGTGCAGTCTGTACATCTTTGCCTCTGATGGCATCTAATACGAAACAAGCCTTCTGAACAGATACTCTTGCGTAAGACAGCTTAGCTGAAGGTCTTGTATCTTTCTGAGCGTTTCTTTCTCTCTTAATTTGGGATCTATGTCCTTTAGCCATAGATTTGGTCCTCCTTTCAAACTGAAACCGCGCAACGCACCCGTGTGTTTCCTAAGTGCTGCGCACAAAAATATCCCGTCTTCTTTCCTCTTTCGAGGGAAGACCCTCGGGAGAGCGCATAGCTCTCCCAGCCATCTATAAAAGATAGCATATTTTTAGCTCCAGGTCAATAATAAAATTATCTAACCTTGGATTTCTTCTCGTCCTTGCCGTGACCTCTGAAGGTTCTGGTTGCTACGAACTCACCGAGCTTGTGGCCAACCATATCCTCAGTAACGTATACGGGAACATGCTTTCTACCATCATGAACAGCAATCGTATGTCCTACGAAGGAAGGGAAAATTGTAGAACGACGGGACCAGGTCTTAATAACCTGCTTCTGTCCTGATGCATTTAAAGCGTCGACTTTCTTTAACAGGCTTGCGTCTGCAAAAGGTCCTTTTTTCAGTGATCTAGCCATGATCTTTCCTCCTTAACTATTTGATTGCTCTGCCGTCACGTCTTCTTACGATCAGCTTGTTGGAAGCCTTCTTAGATTTACGTGTCTTCAGACCAAGAGCAGGTTTACCCCAAGGTGTGCTGGGGCCGGGACGACCGATACCGGTCTTACCTTCACCACCACCATGAGGATGGTCGTTGGGGTTCATGACGGAACCACGTACGGTGGGACGGATGCCCATGTGACGCTTACGTCCGGCTTTACCGATCTTAACCAGGCTATGATCAACGTTACCTACAACACCAACAGTTGCACGGCAAACCAGAGGAACCATTCTCATCTCACCGGAGGGAAGACGAAGAGTAGCGTACTTACCTTCTTTTGCCATCAGCTGTGCGCTGTTACCGGCGGAACGAACCAGCTGGCCGCCCTTACCGGGATATAACTCAATGTTGTGTACCTGAGTACCTACAGGGATCTCGGACAGAGGTAAGCAGTTACCTACTCTGACCTCGGCCTCTGCACCGTTCATAACCTTCATTCCGTCGGTCAGACCTTCGGGAGCGAGGATATAGGACTTGGTACCGTCTTCGTAGCAGATCAGCGCGATGTTTGCCGTTCTGTTAGGATCGTACTCGATACCGATTACGGTAGCAGGGATGCCATCCTTGTATCTCTTGAAATCAATTACTCTGTATTTTCTTCTGGAACCGCCGCCGCGATGTCTCACAGTGATCTTACCCTGATTGTTACGGCCGGAGTTCTTCTTCAGGGAAACACACAGGCTCTTCTCGGGAGAGGTCTTAGTGATCTCAGAGAAGTCAGAACCAGTCATGTTTCTTCTGGAAGGTGTATAGGGGTTGTATGTCTTAATTCCCATTACTGTATCTCCTTTACGATGATTTTTTGCGCGAGCACTTAAGTGCCGCATACTTGAATCTTAAGCAGTAGCTTTATTCTTACAGACCTGCGAAGATCTCGATCTCTTTGCTATCTGCAGTTAACTGAACAATTGCCTTCTTGGTCTTGGCAGTCTTGCCGGTAACCATTCCACGTCTCTTGTTCTTGCCATCCATATTGATGGTGTTAACACTCTTAACCTTGGTACCTTCGAACATCTTCTCAACAGCCTCTTTGATCTGAGACTTGTTAGCTTCGGTGTGAACAAGGAAGGTGTACTTCTTCTCGCCCATGCCGGCCATGCTCTTCTCGGTAATAACGGGTTTGAGGATTACATCATAGTATTTAATATCAGCCATTATGCGTATACCTCCTCAATCTTTGCAACAGCATCCTTGGTCAGGACAACTGTCTTAGCCTTCATTACGTCGTAAACGTTGATGGTATTTACCAGGGTGGTATCTACATCAGCTACGTTTCTAGCAGACATAACTACGTTAGTATCGTTATCAGCGATCACTACCAGTCCCTTTTCTACCTTTAAGTTATTCATAACATTGGTGAAGTTCTTGGTCTTGATCTCATCGAATTTCAGCTCATCAACTACGATCAGGCTGCTTCCCTGAACCTTGCTGGTCAGTGCAGACTTCAGAGCTGCTCTCTTCTCTTTCCTGTTAAGCTTGAAAGAGTAATCTCTGGGAACGGGAGCGAATACTACGCCGCCGCCTGCCCACTGGGGAGATCTGGTTGAACCCTGTCTTGCATGACCGGTTCCCTTCTGTCTCCAGGGTTTTCTTCCGCCACCGGATACCTCAGAACGGGTCTTTGCTTTCTGAGTTCCCTGACGATTATTTGCAAGTTGCTGTACAACTGCCATGTGTACCAGGTGCTCGTTCACTTCCACACCAAACACTGCATCGTTTAATTCGATTGTACCAACTTCTTTGCCTTCCATATTGTAAACAGATACGTTTGCCATCTGATTGGTCCTCCTTTCGTCCTAAACTATGCCTCAACCTTAACGGTCTCTTTGATGGTTACTAAAGCTTTCTTAGGTCCGGGTACTGCACCCTTTACCAGAAGCAGATTCTTCTCAGCATCTACTCTTACGACCTCAAGATTCTGAACAGTTACCTTTACACAACCCATATGTCCAGGCATTCCCTTGCCCTTGAATACACGGCTAGGGGAGGAACATGCACCATTGGAACCCTGATGACGATGGAACTTGGAACCATGAGCCATAGGTCCTCTGTGCTGTCCAAATCTCTTGATTGCGCCCTGGAAGCCCTTACCTTTGGAGATTGCGGAAGCGTCTACCTTATCGCCTGCAGCGAAGATGTCAGCTTTGATCTCTGCACCAAGGGTGTACTCCTCAGCGTTCTCAAACTTGAACTCTCTTACATATCTCTTGGAGCTTACGCCAGCCTTCTTGAAGTGGCCCTGCTCTGCTTTGTTAACACCATGTCTGTGTACGATCTGCTTTTTGCCGCTGGCATCCTTGTTAACAACCTTATCCTTCTTGTCAACGAAGCCTACCTGTACAGCACTGTAGCCATCATTCTCCACGGTCTTTACCTGAGTAACCACGCAGGGACCAGCCTGAAGCACGGTTACGGGAACGAGCACGCCATCTTCATTGAAGATCTGAGTCATTCCAACTTTTGTTGTCAAAATTGCTTTCTTCATTTTTACCTCCTGTGTTCTACATAGCGGACCAAAGTGCTTCTTGCGAAACACTTAGAAATACGCTTCGCGCATTTCCCTGGCGATTGTTCATCGCACTGTGTTCTTACGTCTAAGTAGAGGTTTTTGTTGTTTTGGCTTTACTTTGAAAAACTTACTTATTAGTTGTTCTTCATCTTGATGTCGATGTAAACACCGGCAGGCATTTCCAGTCTCTGAAGAGCATCAACAGTCTTCTGAGTGGGAGCCATGATGTCGATCAGTCTCTTGTGAGTTCTCTGCTCGAACTGTTCTCTGGAGTCCTTGTACTTGTGTACTGCTCTCAGAATGGTAACAACTTCCTTCTTGGTAGGAAGAGGTACGGGACCGCTCACCTGAGCTCCGGTCTTCTTAACAGTTTCGATGATTTTTTTGGCAGATGCATCAACAAGCTGATGTTCATAAGCTTTCAATGTAATTCTCATTACCTGATTTGCCATAAAAAAAGTCGCCTCCTTTTCGCACTTTTGTAAGTTAATACTTACTTTTTGTACGGACAAGCGGTGACTGTACACTTTCCCGTGTGTGTCTGCGACCTTTGTGCAACGCTTTCTTCTCTCCGGTCATAAACTTACACGTTGTTACTGCTCAAGGCAGATGTTAATTGGTACAGTGACTTGCCGTCAGTTTTCTAACTTGACATTCGCTCCACGGAAAACCCGATCTCCATTACTGGGAACCGGCAACCTCACGTTTCACAGCTATCATGCCACAGCAAGGATTAGTATACATTGAATTTACGGGCATTGCAAGACTTTTTTTCAAAAAATTGTATTTTTTTAGATACAATTCTTTTTTCTGTTTTGCACAGGTTCGCCACTGTATTTTTGTGAGTTTCTTCTTATATAATATAGCCCAGTATAATATTGCCCAATATTTTTTATGGCAAATGAAACCGTTCCCCCTTGGATGCTCTCAGTTGCCGTCGGGCTTATCCTGACAAAATCTCTTGCTGCGCCCCGCTGGTCCGATATCGTCGGGGCTTATCCTGGCAAAATCTCTTGCTGCGCCCCGCTGTTCTGATATCGCCGGGGCTTATCCTGGCAAAATCTCTTGCTGCGCCCCGCTGTTCTGATATCGCCGGGGCTTATCCTGGCAAAATCTCTTTCTGCGCCCCGCTGGTCCGAGATCCCCGGGGCTTATTCTGACAAAATCTCTTTCTAAGCCCCGCTAGTCCGAGATCCCCGGGGCTTATTTTGACAGAATCTCTTTCTGCGCCCCGCTGGTCCGAGATCCCCGGGGCTTATTCTGACAAAATCTCTTTCTAAGCCCCGCTAGTCCGAGATCCCCGGGGCTTATTCTGACAAAATCTCTTTCTAAGCCCCGCTAGTCCGAGATCCCCGGGGCTTATCCTGGCAAAATCTCTTTCTAAGCCCCGCTGGTCCGAGATCCCCGGGGCTTATCCTGGCAAAATCTCTTGCTGCGCCCCGCTGGTCCGATATCCCCGGGGCCTATTCTGACAAAATCTCTTTCTGCGCCCCGATGTCCCAGTATCGACGAGGCTTATTCTGGCAAAATCCTTATCTACGCCCCGATATCCCGGTATCGACGGGGCTTATTACGGCAAAATCCTTATCTGTGCCCCGATGTACAAAGGTGGAGGGTATAATCGACCTGATTTTGTCTCACATACCCGCTTTCGCAAGTTCTGCTGGGTACAGATAGCTTGTTTTTGCCTCCCATACCCTCGCCAACACAAATACATAAAAATACTGACAGGCAGATGTCTTCGCTGTCCATCAGTATTTTTGTCTGTCAATATTTATTTCATCAACGGTCTGTTACAGCCGGTTCGCTTTCACATCCTCGAACTCCTGCAGCATTTCCTCGGAAGGAGTCTTGGTAGTGAGGCTGACTGCGATGATAGCGATAAGTCCCAGCCCGAAGCCTACTACCAGGGAATACAATCCGGTAGCTTTGCCCAGAGTCTGTCCGCCCACGAGAGGGATGTAATCCCAGATGATAACGGCAAGTGCACCGGTGACAATTCCGGCTACCGCTCCTGGGAAGTTGGTTCTCTTCCAATATAAGGACATCACTACCAGCGGACCAAAGGCGGCACCTAAACCTGCCCACGCGTTGGATACCAGTCCCATGACGGTGTTGTTCGGATTCCATGCGATGATGTAAGCCAGCACAGCTACCACCAGTACAGTGACACGGCTGACATTCATGACCGTCTTGTCATCCGCATCCTTCTTGAGCAGTCCCTTGAAGATATCTTCCGCCACACTGGAGGCACTGACTAACAGCTGGGAATCCGCCGTGGACATGATCGCTGCCAGGATACCACAGAGGAACAATCCTGCAATGAACGGAGCCCGCATCTCCACGGTAAATACCTTCTTGATCATCTCAATAAATACCTTCTCATTATTGCCATTCACCAGCTCCGGCAGATAAGCTCTGCCCAGGATACCGATAAATACTGCAAATCCCAGGGATAATGCTACCCAGCTGATGGCAGTAGCCTTGGACTTGGTCATTTCCTTCTCATCCCGGACTGCCATAAATCGTACCAGGATGTGGGGCATTCCGAAATATCCCAGTCCCCAGCCGAGACCGGAGATCACGCTGATGATATTGTTGCTGCCGTCACCGTTCTTCATCAGGTTCAGGAAGTTGGCACTGTCAGCACCGCTGGCTTCCAGACCGGCTGACAATGTAGTGCCGCCGGTTGTCAGAAAATGATAAGCGAACAGCGGTACTGCCAGAATACCGACTAGCATCAGCATACCCTGGATAAAGTCTGTCACACATACCGCGGTAAATCCGCCGAGGAAGGTATAGACCAAAACTACCAGCGCACCGATGGTCAGTGCCACATGATAATCAATACCGAACACGGACTCAAACAGCTGACCTCCGGCAGAAAGCGCAGACGCGCAATATACCAGGAAAAATACTACAATAGTAATAGAAGAAACAGTCATCAATACCTTCTTCTCATCATGGAAGCGGTTCTCAAAATAAGTCGGCAGCGTAACGGAATTGTTGGCGCGGATCGTATATCTGCGCAGCTTCGTGGCGATGAACAGCCAGTTCAGCGTCGTGCCGATGAAAAGTCCGATGGCGATCCAGCCGTCACCTCCGACACCGGTTAAGTAAATAGCTCCCGGCAGTCCCATCAGCAGCCATCCGCTCATATCCGATGCCTGCGCAGACAGTGCAGCGACGAAGCCGTTCAGCTTTCTGCCTCCTAAAAAGTAATCTTCGGAATTATTGTTTCCCTTTGCGTAGAACGCCCCGATAGCAATCATCATGAGTAAGTACAGCACGAATGCCACAATTACCCAGCCTAACGTATTTCCTGTCATAATAGCCTCCTCAAATTTTTCTTCTTGTACATTTTCTTAATTGTATACAGTGATACGATTTATTATATACAAGAAATGGCTTATCGTCAACAGATTAGTTTGCTATCGCTGTAATGTGCGAAAGCCTGATTTGAATGTTATTTTGTCATGTTGACAGGCTGAGAATAGTTTGCTATTCTCTATCTATAAGTAAATTTTCTATTTCAAATCTTATTTAATTTCAGTATTTTGGTGAATCACCATAGTTTTCATTATTAAAAATGAATGGCATTAAAATGTCTAAAATATGAAAGGGGAATTGATGAAAACATATATAGCATATTTTGATGAAACAGGGGATGACGGAGTAACAATAAATTCATCAGACCATTTTATTTTAACAAGTTTGTATATGCCTGCAGAGAGCTGGCAGCAAAATTTTGAAAAAATGCGTATTTTGAGAAGAGAATTGAAAGATAAATATGGCTTTCATGTATCAGAAGAGATGCATACAAAACATTTTTTGACGGATAAAAATCCATATCGTGAGTATCATTGGTCAAAAGAAACAAAACAAGATATAATAAAAGCATTTACGTTAACAATTGCAAAGATGGATTTAAAGATTGTAAATGTGATTATTGATAAGAAAAAATTTAAAGATAATAACTATCACGTTCTTGAAAATGCATTGAAATATAATATACAACGTATCGAGAATGACAGCGATGGGCAATGGAATTATTTAGTGATTACGGATGAGGGCAGAATAGCACCTATGAGAAAGACAGCCAGAGCTATACGTGCATTTAATCCGATCCAATCCAAATATTTGCCTGGGTTTGTCAATCATCCGATCAGCAATATGATCGAGGATATTATGGAAAAAAATTCATCAGAATCCTATTTTATTCAAATATGTGATTTCGTTTCATTTTTTGTACATTTATATTTCAAAATCGAAATTCGGAAAGAAGAGTTACCCAAACGAGTGGGAACTGTAATTGACAAACTCTTTGTAAAACGGGTTATGGTGACGTTAAAGGAAGCGGAAAAATTAAATTTGAAAGCAAATGAGACAAATATGTATGGATTAGTAATATATCCAAAATAAAACACCACCTACATCGCATTCGCGAGTTCAGTGGTTCATTTATATTATAATAAAAGGTAAGTATAGTGTCAATAATAAATGAAAAATAAGATTGCAAGACAAAAAGCCTCGCTACAGGTATCATCTCTGTAGCGAGGTTTCTATATTATTTACGTTATTCTTAGTTCTTCTTTCTTCTCGCCAGCATTCCTGCGAGTCCGGTCAGGGATATCGCAAAGAGCATCAGCCAGATACCGAGAGGATCTCCGGTAGCCGGAACCTTGTCCAGTTCCTGCGCAGTAGCAGCAGCGGTGGGAGCTGCGGCAGCTGAGTTGTCCGTACTGTCATTATTATCGTTATTGCCGGTGTTATTGCTGCCGGTATTATTGCTGCCGGAGGTGTTCCTTGCTACCGTAAAGCTGGTGCCTGCGGCGCCGTCTGTCCATACGATCTCAAAGGTGTGACTGCCCTCGGACAGAGTCTTCAGGTAATCTGCATGTAATTCGATGATCGTGGAGCCCTCACTCACGGTATAGTTCTTGGAATCAATGATATTCCCATCTACCTTTACATTCTGGAACTTGGAATATTCACCGTTTCCTCTGATTTTGAGACTTCTTCCGTCCGTATTCTGGTTCCAGGAGCCGTTCGCGCCTTCAATGATCTGATACTGTACCGTCAATACTACGGTATCGGTGGTAACTGAACCGGCCGCATTGCTGAGAACACACCGGTACTTAAATCCGTTGCAGTCTCTATCCGTTACTCCTATGGTGTAGGTTGCACCGGTAGCTCCGGTGATGTCTACAAATCCCTTGCCGTCATTTCTGTCAATCTGCCACTGATAGGTTACGTCCGTACCGGTTGCAGTAACTTCAAACGTTGCTGTGTCTCCTACTGTCACAGATACACTCTTGGGCTGTGCAGTGACTGCCGGAGCATCCACATGGTAAAGTTCGATTTCACCGGTCAGAATCTCATAATTGGTATCCGCAGGGGTGAAGCGCCACTTGTAAGTCTTGTTCATATCGACTGCCGTGTCATTGGGAAGTACACCTGCATCATCTATCCACTCCAGTGTACCGTCTGCCGGATGAATGGTGCTGCCTGCCAACGTCAGTCCTGCGTCTGCCAGGGTCTTACCGCCTGTGGTAATCTTATGGTACTTCGGTTCACCGCTTGTAGCAGCCTGGGTAATCATAATGACAAAAGGTGCACTGGTGATCTCACTGTAATCGACATCACCTGCCTTGGTTGCTGTGATAACAACGCTTCCGACCTTAACCGGAGTCAGAACGCCATTCTCATCAATCGTCGCATCGCCTGTGCTTCTTACTTCATCCACTTTGTAAGTAATCTCGCCTGTTCCGGAGCCGCCGACCGTGCTCAGTTGCAGCTTCTGTCCATAGACCACAGTGTTGTCACCGGTGATGCGCAATGTCTCCTGAGGTTCCTTTGCCGTCAGGGTCAGTACCAGATCCTTGGTAAAGTTTTTATAATTTGGATTGGAAATCGTTACCGTCCAACAGATGGTGTCATTTTCCGCACCGGCTGTCAGCCTGTAGGTGATCTTTCCGGCTGTATTAATCATAGCCGGTTCCACCTTTGCAGATCCCGAAGTTTGTGCCTCGGAAATGCTGTATGTCCATGTCTCCCCGGCAGGAAGTCCTGTGTAATCGGGTGTGAAGGTCTTCTGCTTCCGGTCGGAGAATTTCTGCTTTAAGTTCTCCTCCTGCAATACACCGCCCTTAGCCTGCGTAATCGCTACCTTTGCGGTGGTCATGTTGGAAACAAGCTTATAGTTGTCTGCCGCTTTTCCCTGCAGGGTCACCGTAACGGTAACTTTTTTGTCTGTGCCGACATTCGCATTAACCATCTTGCCGGTCGCGGTATAATCGGAACTTGTCAGCGTTGCAACAAGTGTGTTTGTGCTGTCTTTGAAGGTCACTTCTAAAATGGTCACGGAGGTATTATTCCGCTCGTAGCTGCGGTCTTGCGTGCGCGCGGTTGCAATGCTGATAGGCTTTGCAGTAATAGTTGCCCTGGTCTTATATGTTCCGCCGGTCAGTTCATAGTGAGAGGCAAACTCACCAAGAAGTTTTACCGTTACCTCTGCATCCTGTTTCCCGGCGTTTTCACTTTGGAAAGCACCGGTCACCGTGTAGTCCATACCCGCTACCAGACTATCTATTCTCACGTCTGCCTCGTTGGCAAAAACTACCCCTGTGACGTCAGCATTCACGCTTCCATCGTATTCCTTGTTGGCAACGGTAGCCTGTACAATATGAACACGTGCCTTATTCACCGTCAGTGTGTAACTTGCCGTGCCTAACTTATAGTTCTTCGTCTCGGCGGCTGTCGCGGTAATGGTTGTCTCGCCCACTCCGACAACGGTAACCTCACCTTTTTCATTCACAGTTGCAACGGAATTGTCGTTGCTTTGGTAAGTCACCACGCCGTTGCCCATATTGGTAAGCTTATTGTTGGCAGGCTGCGTTCCATAGGAGGTCGTCACAGTGGACTTTTCAAAGCTCAGCTTCGGATCCGCCTTCTCAATGGCAAATTTCTTAACAACATCTGCAAATCCATAATTCCCCTTTGCCTTAACGGTTACGAAACCGGCATTCGTACCGGCGTTTACGTTATCACCGTAAATAATGGTGTAGTCCGTACCCTTCGTCAGCGGTCTGCCATCGATGGTTACGGTAACATCCGGTGTAATCCGTTCGCCGGTATAAGTATAAGTTGTGTTACCGCTCAGTTCCACAGTCGGTTCGGTAATAATGGGAGTAATCCTAAACGCCCAGTTTTCATCCGTCAGGTCACTTGCTGCGTTAAAATTCGAGCCGTACGCCACACTGATTTTAACCTTGTATTCACCCGCATTCATGGGCTGCACTTCCGTCTCGCCCTGATAGTATTTCACCATAACATCGCCCATGCCGGTGATGTTCGTCGCAGTCTTGATGTCTGCAGTCTTTGCCATGCCGTCATATGTCAAGCTGCCCGGTGCGGTAAAGACAAAATTTTTCGCTGCGGGATCTGCCTTTTGAATCTCATAAGTCACACTGGCTGTCACACCACCCACTGTGATGCTTGCGGTATAAGCACCGACATTGGTGGGATAGGAACCGTCAGGGAGTGTAGCACCCTGTCCGTTTCCAACCGTGTAGCTGATTGTGGGATCCTTCTCACCGGTGAGCAGTTTGTTCTCAAGTATTGCCTTTTTGTTGCTGCCATCGTAGATCAGAGTATTCTCCTCAGGTGCCTTGATGGTCACGCTGCCGCCGTCAATGTTGGGACAGTTCGTTGTATTAACGCAGGTGGCGGTAATCGACTTGCCGTCTGCGCCCAGCGTGTATTGCCAACTGTGCTGGTGGGCGCTAAGGTACAGATTACCCTGCGCATCCTTTATAACCATATAGCCCCTATCTGTATTGTCCGGCTTGAAAATCTTAGTATAGTCCACCAAGCCGGTTGCTCCGGTAGCAATCTGAACCGGAACTTCTGCCGTGGGGCTATTGGTGATAGACACACCAATACTTGCGGCATCCGTCAGGCTTGAATCAATGTTGATAAATGATTTCGAGTTTTCATCATATTCGAACAGGAGAACATTCATGTCGGTGTTGCCGGTAATCTTTGCCGTGCCGCCGACCGTCATTGTAACATTCGCAGGAATATCTGCTCCTACTTTATTGCCGGTGATGGTACCGCCATACATATTAAACACATCAGTACCGGAAATCCCATCCACACCATTCCTATTTCCGGTGATGGTGCCGCCATACATGGTGAATGTAGCAGTGTCAGTGCTAGAGTGAGCATTGAGTTGCACACCATCAGACTTCTTATCGGTTGAGGTGATGGTACCGCTCTCGTGGTCGCACAGGGTCAGATTGCCATTCTTGGGAATAACAAACGTCGAAGCATCCTGTGCCGAATTGGTGATGCTCTTTCCGTTCAGGCAGAGATTTACGTTGCCTGAGATTTTGATCGTACCGGCAAACGTAATATCGTTCAGTAAGTAGTAGTTGCCCGCAGGAAGTTTGTATTCCATCCCTTCTGTGCCATTGCTACTGCTTACTTTCGTTCCGCCGCGCATCAGCGCCTGTGTATCTGCATTATAGGTCAGGGGAGTCCACAACACATCGTCATGCTTAGTCTTGTGACTGCAGTCTGCACTGCCACAGATTGCATGCTCATGCAGCTCGCCACTTACCACATACAGACTGTTGTCGATGTTCTGCACGCTGTATGTGTTGCTGCTATTATTGTCGATGGTGAATTTGCCCGCAATTTCATCCGTCAGGGTAATACCCGTGGCTGCCTCGGCGAACTTCATAAAATCTCCCTCCGCAGGCAGCTTTTCCAGCGTCACACCAATGTTTGCACCATCCGTCAAACTTATGCCGCTGCCCCTAGTCGAGCCGACGGTGATAGTCTTGCCGCCAGGCAAATAAACATTGCCATTGGTGTTGCCGGTAATGTTCACATCCCCGTTGACTTCCATGGCTTCAACACTCTCAGCTACATACACACCACTACCGTTGTTCTTCGCCGTGTTACCGGTGACACTGCCACCACTCCATTCGACGCTATGATCACCTTTCACGGCAACACCGCCGCCGTTGGCATCGGCTTCGTTACTGGTGATGCTGCCACCACACATCTCAAAGGCGCAATCCATGTCAACGCCGCCACCGTTGGCGGCTGCCTTGTTGCCGGTAATCGTTCCACCTAACATCAAGAGTCTGCCAACGACATACCCCCCGTTCACTTTATAATTACTTACACGTCCAGCCACGCCACCGCCATTGTTTGCGCTGTTGTCTGTGATGCTGCCGCCGTACATGTAGAAGAAACTGCCGTCCAAATACACACCGCCACCGTGGTCATCAGTGTTGTTGCCGGTGATGTTTCCACTATACAGGCTAAGGTCACTGAAGGGTTTTAAATATACGCCACGCCCTTTCATACCGTCAACATGGGTAATCTCTCCTGTGTTGTTACCGCTGCCGTTACAGTCACAAAGTGTAAGTGAATCCGTATCTTTTCCTTCACCTACGGTAATGGTGTCAAAATTGCCGTTAGCTGTGATGCTGTAACCATTCAAACAAAGTGAGATGTAGCCTGTCGGATTCCAGCTCGTATTATTCAGAGCAATATTAGTCGTTAAATAGTAATACTGTCTGTGTGAGCTACTACTTCCACCCTTGATGTTGCGCAGATCCTCTTCCGTCCTGATCGCAGTCCACAGCACATTTTTGTGATTCTTACTCTCAGTGCAGTTCGCCGTGCCACAGAGACCATGCACATGTAATTCGCCGATTGAAAAGTTGACAGCGTTGTCTAACGCATACTTGTAATAGCCGGTATCGCTGTTGAAAGCATTCAGGTCATCCGCGGTCAGTGTGTAATCATCGCTTGTACCCTTGGCGATGGCAACTCGCACACCCTCGGCGAGCTGCTGTCCCATGGTCACGCCAATCTTGGCGGAGCTGCTCAACCCGTTCGCACCGATGAGAATGGTCTTGCCGCTGGGCAAATAGACATTGTTATCGTTTCCATTACCCGCGTTGTCGGTGATTTGTGCCGTACTGGACACAGTAAACTTGCCGTAATAGGGCTCAGAAATATATACACCACCGCCGTTTTTGCTAGCGACGTTGTTTGAAATCCTACCACCGGACATGGTAAACCTCATATTTCCATATGCACTCTTCAGCCATATACCACCACCGTTACCAGTAACGGCTGTGTTTCTAACGATATTACCACCAGATATATTGAATTTTACTGACTTACTAATTGTAGATTCATAGTATATACCACCACCGCTAGACGGTGCATGGTTGCTGTCAATACTACCACCGGATATAACGAAGTTGGTGCTATCTTTTGCATACACACCGCCGCCGTTACCGTTTATGGTTACTTTGTTATCAGAGATACTGCCCTTATACATGTAAAAATTACCACCATCTACGTATACACCGGCACCACTACCTTTGGCAATCTGGTTTTTGGTAATTTCGCCGTTATACAGTATCAAGGTACCCAAGGACATTATACCTCGTCCTATATTATCCTGTGCATGGGTAATCTTGCCGACCACTTTCTGACAGTCGGTGATAATCAGCTTCGTTCCTTTCGCAACCTGAATGGCATCAACTTCTGCTGCACAGGTGATTGTTTTTCCATTTAAACAGAGTGCTACATCATAAGTGCAGATCCATGTATCATTCAATTTAACATTGTCTGTCAGATAATAATAGCCCCCACTCTTGATGTCAGTCAGATTGGAAACGCCTATCCAGGTCTGATTTCCATGATTCTCGCTGTCACCACAGGTTGCGCCACAAACGGGATGCCGATGCGGTTCGGTCGCCGACAATTTCACCTCGCCACCCACAAGAACTGGATAGAGGTTCTCTTTATCACTGCAAATATGATCCAAATCTTCTTCGGTCAGGTGACCGCCACCCCCAGCCTCCACAGCTACCGCGGCAACCGTTACGAGGTTGCTCTCGGTGGGTGTATCCTGGGTGGATACGCCGATTTTTCCGGCGAATGTGGATAATTTACTAATCCGAATTGCATTGCCGGTAGCCAGATAGACATTGTTCTGAACATCTTGACACAAGTTGTCACAGACCCGAGGAGCACCGCCGGCAATTTTAAAAGTACTATTTTCTACATAGACGCCGCCACCATTCTCGGTTGCCGTGTTATTGCTAATCTGCGCATTGCCGCTCATGGTAACCTGACCGTTTTTACGTACATACACAGCACCTCCTTGGGTGGCTGTATTGCCGCTGATTTTCGCATTATCGGACATATATAAGCAGTTACCGACTTCTCCGTCAGTGCTGGCAAATATATACACTCCGCCACCTGATGTCGTCCATTTGGTGGGAGCAATGTTGTTACTAATCTGTGCATTGCCGGACATGTTCATGACGCTTTTGTCCGACAACAGTACACCGCCAGCAGAAGCAGAGACCATGTTGTCGCTGATTACACCACCATACATGTTAAATGTGCTACCGAGCGCAGCGACGCCACCACCCCAACTTGCAGCATTGCCTCTGATTGCACCGCCATACATATTAAATGTGCTATTATGCACATACACACCGGCTCCATTATAACTGCCTTGGAGCTTATTACCACAAATAGTTCCACCGTACATGGTAAAAGTGGCGTTATTATCCACTTTCACACCTAAATCCGACCTTCCCACGCTGTGAGTGATAACTCCACCTGTAACGGAGATGCGGTTCTCCGTATTTTCCTCGCACGGCACCCATCGAGTGAACAGACCTTCCTTGCTTGTGGTGAAATAGTGCATACTCTCACTACTATTGCAGTCACAGAGAGTAAATTGTCCCTTATCTATCTCAATGACAACAAAATCCCCGTTTGCCGCAATGCTGTGACCATTCAGACAAAGCACCACGTTATTGTTCGGTTTCCATGTTTCCATTGTCACGATATCCTGAGTCAGGTAGTAATATCCTTCCGTTGCAGCTTGCAGTGCTGCTTCACTGTCTATGGACTTCCACTCTGTCACAATGCTATGCTTATACTTATCTGTGCATGTCGCGCCGCAGATGGGATGGTCAACATGCTGACCTTCCGCCACCGTCATCGGAACCGTCATCGGTGTATTCAACGCTTCAGAAATAGCATGAAGTCGTGTCATATCCAGTTCTGCGATCTGCTCCTTGGTCAGTGACTCCATAGCCTCGTCGATGGCTTCCAGCTGCGCACCGACACTTTCTGCATTTTCCACCGTCACTTCGTCCGGCAGAGCATCGATGAGTGCCTGTACCTTCTGCACTGCTGCCTTCTTCTCATCGTCTGCCGAGGTATCCTGCGTGCCGGCATCACTATCGCTGACACTTTCCACTGAGGGTTCCACAGTATCGGGGGCTTCGCCCGCAGTGGAATCTTCCGTACCGGGAGTTGCCGCAGTGGTGCTCTTATCAGCCGGAGTCTCTTCCCCCGGTGCCGCAGCTGCTTCTGCTTCCTCTTGCTCTGCCGCAGAGTCTGTTTCCTGCTGTTCTTCCTGTTCTGCCACCGCATCAGCCTCCTGTGCGAATGCTGTCATGGGCAGTGTTGAGAAGCAGAGAATAAATGCCAGTAACATGCTCAATACTCGTTTTTTCATAGCGTTTTACCTCTTTCCGATGGGCATAGTGATACCCATTATCTTAAAGATAACGTACCACACTTTCTCTCAGCGGAACCAGGGGCTGCATGAATCGACCCAAATATGTCATGAATCGACCGAAGAGGACTTTAAATGGCTCAATGCGGTTCAATAGCAAGTATTCCTTGAAAAAGTCTTTCCGGTATTATATTCTATTATTATGTCCTATAAAAATCAGTTACAAAGTATACACACAGAAAGGTTTCTATATGTGGATTGCAGATCATTGGAAAGATTATGAAGTGCTGGATACGTCCAGCGGAGAAAAGTTAGAGCGTTGGGGAGATTATATTCTCGTCCGTCCGGATCCCCAGGTCATCTGGAAGACACCCCACGATCATAAGGGTTGGAAGCAGAAAAACGGTCATTACCACAGAAGTGCCAAGGGCGGCGGAGAATGGGAGTTCTTCCATCTGCCGGATGAATGGGCGATTCATTACACCCTGCCTTTTCAGAAGGAAGCCTCCGGTAAGGCTGATCCTCTGACCTTCCATCTGAAGCCCTTCAGCTTCAAGCATACCGGTCTGTTCCCGGAGCAGGCGGTGAACTGGGACTGGTTCTCCGGTCTGATCCATGAGGCAGGCCACCCCGTGAAAGTACTGAACCTCTTCGCTTACACCGGCGGTGCTACTGTATCCGCTGCGGCTGCGGGAGCTGCTGTGACCCATGTGGATGCGTCCAAGGGTATGGTCGGCTGGGCGAAGGAGAACGCTGCTGCCAGCGGGCTTGCCGATGCTCCTATCCGCTGGCTGGTGGACGACTGCATGAAGTTCGTAGAGCGTGAGATCCGCCGTGGCAACAAATACGACGGCATCATCATGGATCCCCCTTCCTACGGCAGAGGTCCTAAGGGCGAGATCTGGAAAATAGAAGATAATATCTGGGATTTCGTAGGACTGACCGCACAGCTTTTATCCGATGATGCGCTGTTCTTCCTGATCAATTCGTACACTACAGGATTGCAGCCCGCCGTGCTGTCCTATATGATGAATTCCACCCTGACGAAAAAGTTCGGCGGTCATGTGGAAGCCGAAGAGATCGGCCTCCCTGTCACCGAGAGTGGGCTGGTACTGCCTTGCGGCGCTTCCGGGCGCTGGCAGCGTGACTAAATTATACGCATAACAAGCAATCGCAAAAAGGAGCCCCCTCGTGAGGCTCCTTTCTTCTATAGCACATATTTTCTTAACACCGGGATCTTGCGCAGCACCCATGCGGTTGCCGTTGCCAGTGCCAGCACTACCAGGCAGAATGCAGCCAGCAGCAAAATCAATACCGCTTGTCCCGCGGCTACAGACTGCACACCGCATTGTTCCAACACCGTAAAGGGTGTGATCTTCACGAATTTATACAACAGGTTCACATACACCGGATGTACCAGGTATACGGCGAAGCTCAAGGCTCCCGCCTCCTGCCAGGGGATCCGGTGTATTCTGTCCTTCTCCCGGGCAGCCAAAGCCGCGCCATCTCCTCCCCCATTCCATCCTGCAGCGAACAGAAGCACTGCAAGCAGTACTGTAAACGGATAATTGTATGCCATCTGAATGGAGAATCCCACAAGTGTTCTGCTCAGGATCATTCCCAGAACCAGAACCGCTACTGCAGCTGTCAGCCATACGTTCCTTCCCTTGTCCACACCTACTTCTCTCACCGCGAAGAAATATCCACACAGATAATACAGGAAATACACACCGCCATCCGGCAATACCGGAATACTGTTGACGTCCAGTACCTTATTCAGAAACGGTGCCACACTGCTTCCCAAGAAGATCACTGCCATCATTGCTACAACAGCCCACACCGGTAGCACACGTAGCACTTTTTTCAGAAGCGGCGTGATCAGATATAAAAACAAGATCAGATACAGATACCACATATGGGACCAGGTATGTCCCATCAGAGTCATCTTCAGTGCCTCCGGGATCATCCTGATCCGGAAGGTCCGCTCCGCCACTACCAGCTCGGAAGCTGCATACGGAACGCCGAATAGGAGGATCGCCAGTGCAATCCTCCTGCAATATTTTTTAATCATGACCGGATAAGTCAATGTACGTTCCGGATTCAGGAACAAATATCCCGAGATCAATAAAAATATAGGAACACACCAGGTCACCAGATCCATAACTGACAGCAATAATGACCGGTATTCCGGCATTATCGACGCATCTGTCACATCTGTCGCACCTGTCAGTACATGCATCAGCACCACTGCACAGGTTGCCAGTACCCGGAGCACGTCCAGGAACTGCTTCCTGGGTCCGGATAAGCCGTTTGTCATGTCTCTCCCATCTCCTCCATCAGGCGCATGCCTGCAGTATCTGTCACAGGAAGGGAGAATACGATGCTTTGTGCCTTACTCTCCAGTCCTGCTTTTTCCATTATAGCACGCATGATGGAATTTTTCTGCTCACTTTTTACCACAATGAACAACATTTCTTTTTCCGGCACCAGTGTCACGCCCAGAAACTGCTGTGCATTCTCTGTTCCGGTGCCCTTGGCATGGATGACTGTGCCGCCCGCCGCATGTACTTCTCTCGCTGCATCCATGACCAGCTCCGTATATCCATGATTGGCTATCACTACCAGAAGCTCATTCTTCGTCTCTTTCAATGTGGACTCCTCTCCTTTTACGAATTCCTGCCCGCAGGTCAGGTAATTCAATGCTTTCTTGCCGCCGACACTGCTCACGGGAATGATAAATGCGATTCCCATTCCCGGGAGATCGATCTGCATTTTCTTACGCAGAGCAGCCTTGATCTGCCGCCAGGCAGCATCTGTGACGAGATGAAACAATACGCTCTTCTCCATGCCGTCCAGTCCAAAATAATCTAAGATCTCATTCGCCGCGGTTCCCATGCCGACGGTAACACTGCCGACCTGTGCGCCTTTTTCTTTATAGCATTCCACGAATTTCCTCGTCAGCTGACGATTGGTGATGGTGACCATCATATATAATTCACTCATGGGCACACCTCCTACAGTTCAATGATGGCATTCTCATCCAAAGCACCAAATGCATCCGCCGCACCGGCAAATACGCCTGCACCGCTCTTCTGCTGCTTTAACTGATATACCATTCCCAATATCTGGATCGTGATCAGCGGTGTCATGGCTACCATTGCTACCACACCGAAAGCATCTGCGACTAAATTGCCGCCCACCGCCACACAGGCACCCTGTGCTAACGGCAGTAAAAAGGTAGCTGTCATGGGACCGCTCGCCACACCGCCGGAGTCGAAGGCGATCGCTGTGAATATCTTCGGTACAAAAAAGGATAGTCCGATCGCCACACCGTAGCCCGGGATCAAAAACCATAGAATCGGGATCCCCGTCAGCACGCGGATCATCGCCAGTGCTACGGATAAGGATACGCCCACGGACAGAGAAATCCCCATGGATCTGGCAGAGATAGCGCCGTCCGTCAGCTCCTCTACCTGATGATTCAGTACATAGACCGCGGGCTCCGCTTTTACGATAAAGTAACCGATCAGTACTCCCACCGGCACCAGTACCCACCTGTAGGATCTGGCTGCCATGACCTGACCAAGGTAATTACCGGCAGGCATAAAGCCCACATTTGCGCCGGTCAGGAACAGTACCAGACCGATATAAGTATACACCAGGCCGATCAGGATCTTCGCCAGTGTCTTCCCCGACAGCCGCAGGGCAAATATCTGGAACAGACCGAAAAACAATACAATAGGAAGTAATGAGAGTGCGATCTCTTTCATATAATCCGGAATCCCATGGGCAAAAAGCTGCGCCAGTTCCACGGAATCAGCGATCTCCGGGATTGCCACCGGCTGGTAATCCGCATTGGTCGGCTTATAGATCAGCCCCAACACCATGACCGCCAGGATCGGGCCGATGGAGCACAGTGCTACCAGACCGAAGCTGTCGTCTGCCGCATGATGGTCATTACGGATGGACGCAATACCGACACCAAGTGCCATGATAAAAGGAACGGTCATGGGTCCCGTGGTCACGCCTCCGGAATCAAACGCCACTGCCCGAAAGTTCTCCGGTACGAGAAATGCAAGAACGAACACTGCTATGTAGAAAAAAGTTAACAACGGCGGCAGTGCCACACCGATCAGCATACGCAGAAGGGCAATGACCAGGAAGATTCCCACGCCCACTGCCACTGCCAGGATCAGCGTCATGTTTGGAACCGAAGGCACCTGTGTCGCCAGCACCTGCAAGTCAGGCTCGGAAATGGTGATCACCACTCCCAACAGAAAAGATAACACTACGATCAGCAGAATATTTTTACTCTGGGTCATTCTGGCACCCACTTTTTCTCCCATGGGGGTCATGGACATCTCCGCACCCAGGGTGAAAAACATCATACCGGCCATGACCATCACCGCTCCCACCAGAAAGCACAGCAGGATACTGGAGGTAATTGGAGCTATGGCAAAGCTTAATACGATCACGATCCCTACTACCGGCAGGACCGCCTTCAAGGATTCTGCAAATTTTTGCCGGATCTTTGGATTCAATAACTTCAATATTGGTCTTTCCTTTCTTTAGGTTTTCTTTATCTTAACATGAAGCAAAGACCCGATCCTACCGTTTTTCGTGAATTTATAAAATTTTCACGGGTTCTTAACGCAATCTTTATGCAGATAGCTCCCGGTCCTGCCCAGACTGCTTTTTCACAAATTTATAGGCCCAGACATCCACCACGATCACAAACAGGAAAAAGAAAACGAAGATCCAGTCCGCATCCAGAGACAATGCGGAATCATAGATACCGTGTTCGATCATCGGCATGAACACGCTGAGCTTCAGGTAGCGTTTCCTGCGTTTTTTATCGCCTGCAAGTTCTGCCTCCTTCGCCACACCGAAGAAATATCCCATGATCACGCCATCGATGGCATGGGAAGGCACGGACAACAGGGCTCTGGTCACTGCCGTCCCAAAGTCACCGCCCAGACAATACAGAACATTTTCAATGGCTGCAAATCCCAATGCCGAAGTCACGCAGTACACGATGGCATCGAATTTATAATTGAATGCTGGATGCTTCCATGCCGCCCATTTGGCCGCCTTCATCTTGCAAAGTTCCTCGATCAGTGCCACCCCGATAAAATTATCCAGGATCACGTAGCACAGCGTATCTGCATCCACAAATACCAGAAATACTTCATCCAGAATGATTTCCAGTATCATGGCCGGGATCACGGACAACACGCCGAACAGGAATATTTTCCACAATAATCCCCTCGGCTCCTTCTCCACCTTATCCTGTCTGTAGATCCATACCACCAGTGCGATGGCCGGCAATAGTGCCAATCCTGTCAGAAACATAACCTACTCCTCTCCTGTCCACATAGACGGTCCGCCCTTTCAGGACCGCCGCCATACTACATTTTAATCTAATGTTTTTCCTGATGTCAACCTAACGAAAGTATATGTTCCTATTTTTTGTGTCTTAGCTTTTCCGGAGGCTACCTGCCTGCCTTTTGCCACAGCTTTAGGGGAAAATATTCCGGTTTTCATATATCCTTAACTACTTCTTTACACCTTGCATTGCAAAGTAATGGTACTATAGTTATAATAAATTTACAAAATAACTAACAATATTTCATGGAGGATCACACCGTGTTCCGATCATTTTCCGAAAAAAAATCACCGCGGAAAAGCTTCCGCTTAAAACCACCCTTTACCAGGCACGCCATCAGTATCCTGATCTGTGCTGCCTGCATGCTGTGCGCTACACTTGCCTCTTTTTTATATCAGCATATTGTCCCGGACAACCATGCCAATGTAGCACTGTTCTACATTCTGGCACTGGTGATCATCGCCAGATGGACGGTGGGCTACGGCTACGGCATTGCCTGCACCCTTTTTTCCGTAATAGCGATCAATTATCTGTTTACCTATCCGTATTATAAGCTTAATTTCACTCTGACCGGCTACCCTATCACCTTCCTGCTGATGAGTGGGATCACTCTGATCCTGTGTACCATGACCTCTCATATGACCATCCAGTCCGAGATGATCGCAGAGCGGGAAAAGCGGCTGGCAGAAGCCGAAATGGAAAAGATGCGTGCGAATCTTCTGCGCGCCATCTCCCACGATCTGCGCACGCCGCTCACCGGCATCATCGGCAACAGCTCCCTGTTTCTGGAAAGTCAGAACGATCTAAGCTCCACCGAACAGCGTACGATCATGACCAATATCTACGAGGATTCCAACTGGCTGTTGAATATGGTGGAAAATCTGCTGTCCGTCACCCGTATCCAGGGAGACAGCTTAAGCATCAATACCACAGAGGAGCCGGTGGAGGAAGTGGTGGGAGAAGCTTTGGAGAAGCTGAAAAAACGCTATCCCGATGCCGCCATCCGGGTCAGGATCCCCGAGGAATTTCTGATGATACCCATGGATGCGGTGCTGATCGAGCAGGTCACCATCAATCTGCTGGAAAATGCCATCGTTCATTCCGGAAGTATCCTGCCCATTGATTTCATCGTGGAGGATCATCCGGAGCATGTCTCTTTTATTGTGAGAGACTACGGAAAAGGACTGTCGGAAGAAAAATTACAGAATCTGTTCGAGACGGGTACCTACAACAATTCCCGGAGCTCGGATTCCCGCAAAGGCATGGGTATCGGTCTGTCCATCTGCAAGACCATCATCACCGCCCATCACGGAACGCTGAGTGGCAGGAATCATGCGGATGGCGCGGAATTCTGTTTCACACTTCCCAAGGCGGAAGCTCTCGCTTCGGAAAAATAAGTGTACTCTCAGCCACATACGATAGAACTGTTGAAAATACCGGAAAGGATATGGATCTCAGATATGAATAAGATCAAAGTTCTCTTAATCGAAGACGATAGAAGTATCAGTAATTTCATCACCGCTACCATGGACCGGGAAGGCTACAAGATCATGCATGCCTTAAACGGCAGAGAGGGACTTAGTCTCAGCACTTCTTTCTGCCCCAACGTGATCCTGCTAGACTTAGGGCTGCCGGACATGGACGGATTGGATGTGTTGCAAAAGCTGCGCTCCTGGAGCGATGTTCCCGTGATCATCATATCTGCCCGCACCAAGGAGCAGGAAAAGGTCTCCGCTCTGGATCTGGGTGCGGACGATTATATCACAAAACCCTTCGGCACCGGCGAGCTCATGGCAAGGATCCGCACTTCTCTGCGGCACAGCCACGCCCAGGCTCCCGGCCATGTGTATAAGGCACTGGATCTGGAGATTGATTTCGAAAAACGACTGATCCGCCTGCGGGGCGAAGAGATACATCTGACCCAGATCGAATACCAGCTGCTTACACTTTTAGCGGAAAATTCCGGCAGAGTCCTGACCTACAGCTAT
Organism: Clostridium sp. AM34-9AC; assembly: GCF_003480225.1. NCBI lineage: Bacteria > Bacillati > Bacillota > Clostridia > Eubacteriales > Clostridiaceae > Clostridium > Clostridium sp. AM34-9AC. The sequence continues at coordinate 993 of NZ_QUIU01000013.1, read as the reverse complement.
ATCATGAATGCCATCTGGGGTCCCTATATGGACAATAATAATCAGATCCTCCGTGTCAACATGGCGAACATCCGCAGAAAGCTGGAACAGAATCCCGCGCAGCCCCAGTATGTCTTCACTGAGATTGGTGTGGGCTATCGGATGCGTGAGAACGAGAACGGTGGGACTGTATAAACAGAAATACAATTCCCGACACTGCCTCCAGCAATATGAGTACCGTCCCTCTGTCCAGTGCCTTCCAGACGCTGTCCAGGGTATCCATCCGGCCCAGAATGTCTATGTAAAAGAAATCCAGATAGATGACCGCCGGTGAGATCACACATCCCGGATGCAGTACCGTCCGCTCCATGAGCAGACGGTACATTTCCACTGCCAGAAATATTACATTCAGGGCATAGCCCGCACAAAGCTGATTGTTCAAAAACGGTCCCAGGGAGCTGAGTTCCATACCAAGGGGAACACTTCCTGCCCGGACCATTCCGAAGCTTAAATACATGATTCCAACACTCCACAATAGCATCGCAAGGGATGCTATTCCAAGTCCTCTGCTTAATTGACTGGAGGGAATCATTTTCACATCCTCTTCCTTTCCGAAATACCAGTATACAAGCCCCAGCATCGTCAGCGTCCCCGCCATGGAGATCCCGGCCACCTGGCAGGCAATATCTCTTCCCCCAAACAACCCTCTTCCGGAAAATAAACAGATCCCGATGACACAGTTATAGATCAAAAGCCCCAGCACGATCAGATACAGGATCCTCTTTTCACGTTTCCGCTGCTCCTGGAGCTTTGCCAGTCTCACGACTTCCGTCACAGCCTCCTCCCGGTCTCCCGCCCGCTCTCCGGTCACGATGTCCTGAATCGGCAGTTCCAACAGATGGGACAGGGACTCTAATACGCCGATATCCGGAAAACTTTCTCCCGTTTCCCTTAATTAAAGATATTGTTGGGTAAAAAAGAAAGGTCAGTCGATTTTGCCGATGAAGCGGTAGT